>NZ_JAAGPC010000117.1:0-27760 GCF_017104595.1 Burkholderia sp. Tr-20390
CGTCGTGCCACGCAATGCGGGCGGCACGGGGGCGTCCAGCGGGCGAACCCGGCAGGCCGGATGGCCGAGCACGGCCGTCACGGCGGCCGCGCGGCTCGCGACCCACAGGCCGAGCGTGGCGTCGAACGCGAGCGGCGGCCCGTCGACGAGCGCCGCATAGTAGGGATAGGGATCGCGGTGCGTGACCGCTGCGATGGGATCGGTCGGGTTCATGCGGACAGTATCGGTGCAGTGCGCTGCCGCATGTTTCGGGTTGACGTGAAATGTCGCGGCGCGGGTATCGGGCGTGGCGGCATCGCGACGACAGCGGATCGTCAGGCAGCCGACCGGTAGCGATGCGACTGCATCCGCATGCGGACGCGCCCGGCCGAAATCGCGCGCGGCTCGGCCACCACGGTGTCGTGAGGGAACATTTCCTGCCGGAATTCGCCGTTTTCGTCGAACCACTGGCAGATCAGCCAGTCGCCGTCGTCGAATACGACCGGCCCGGCATAGGTGACGGTCATGCGCGGCCCGCCCGTCTTCAGCGTCACGACATCGCCGACGCGAAACCTGACGCGTTGATTTTCTCGGTTCGTCATCGCTCTCTCAGCATTTATATATATCGATATTCCCGGCGGACCACCCACTGTCCTTTCGAACGTGCCGCAGATTATCAATCAAATAATCAGCCGGCAACTCCCGCAGTCAAAAACATACTGACCGAGGAAATGCAACAATGCGCGGCATCGACGCGCCCGGCGAGCGCCCGGTCGCCCGGTCCGGCGCGGTTTGTGCGCCGGTGCCGGCCGAACGGGCGGGAATGCGGAGAATAGACGATGTATTTTGCGTCGTCACCGATGTTTAATTCAGACGCGAAATCGGTTGATTATTGTCAATCAGCTTTCGACTGGAAACGATCCCACGATTTATCTGCGCTCATTCCCCGAATAAAACCGGCGAATTATCGGGTGACGCAAACCAGCGGTTGATATCGCGCCCGGGCACGGCAGCCTGCGTAAACGTAAACGTGCCGTCCTGCGCCATCTCCTTCGCCGCGCGCAGAAACGCGCCGAGCGCGGCCCGCGCCAGCGCGCCGCCGACGCTCACGCGCTTCACGCCGAGCGCCGCCAGCGCGTCGAGGCTCAGCAATCCGCCCTGCAGCCCCATCACGACGTTCACGGGCGCGCCGACCGCCTGCGTCACCGCCGCGATGTCGTTCGCATCGGTGATGCCCGGCGCGTACAGCACGTCGGCGCCCGCGTCGCGATAGGCGACGAGCCGCGCGATCGTGTCGGCGAGGTCGTGGCGGCCATGCAGGTAGTTTTCGCAGCGCGCCGTCAGCGTGAACGGAAACGGCAGCGCGCGTGCCGCGTCGACGGCCGCCGCGATACGCTCGATCGCCGCTTCGCGGGCATAGATCGGCGCATCGGCGCGGCCCGTCGCGTCCTCGATCGAGCCGCCCACCGCGCCGGCCTCGGCCGCGAGCCGGATCGTTTCGGCCACCGTGTCGGGCGCGTCGCCGAAGCCGTTCTCCAGATCCGCGCTGACGGGCAAGCCGCCCGCGGAGACGATCTCGGCGATGTGATCGAGCATCGCGTCGCGGTCGATCGCGTTGTCGGGCTGCCCTTTCGAAAATGCGTAGCCGGCACTCGTGGTCGCGAGCGCCTCGAAGCCGGCCATCGCGAGCAGGCGCGCGGTGCCGGCGTCCCACGGGTTCGGGATGATGAAGGCGCCGGGGCGCGCATGCAGGGCGCGGAAGGCTTCGGCTTGGCGGGCTTGCAGGTCGGAACGGGTCATCGCGGACTCCGGAAGGAAGTTGACGACCGAGCTTACGCCGGTCGTGCACGCGACGTTTCAGCGTTCGCCGAAATGTCGTCGCGCGACCGGGAAAACCCGGCACGCCGACCGTACGCCCGCAGCCGGCCACGAGCGGGCCGGCGCCGCCGCCTGCCCGCCGCCGGCCCACGATTGTTCAGATCGATGCGGCCGGGCCGCCGTCGATGCCGAGCAACACGTCGGTGACGGCCTCGGAGAAGCGCATCGCGCGGCCGTCGATCAGCACGTCGTCCGGATTCGACGGGCTCCGCGTGGCGTGCGGCACGCCGTGCGCGAGCAGCACCCGCGCGCACGCCTCCCAGTCGGCCGCGCCGACCTGCTCCGGTTCGTTGACGGATGCCCACGACAACGTGCCGAGCGCGTCGCTCCCGAACCCGTGCTGGTCGCGCCAGTTCGCGCCGTGCGCGAGCAGGAACGCGAGCAAGCCCGCGTCGCCGCGGAACACCGCGTGATTCAGCGCGCTCGCGTCCCAGTCGCCGCCGCGCGCGGCGATCGGCCAGCCCAGTTCGACCATGACCTTCACCGCGTCGCCCGAACCCCATGCCGCGGCGTCCGGCAGCAACCGCAGCCGTTCAGCGGGCAGCGCGCCGGGCAGTTCGGGATGCCGCGCCTGGATTCGCCGCGCATCGTCGGCGTCGGCGCGCGCGCAGGCCGCCACGAACGCGTCCGCCGCGTCGAGCGCCTCGTCCGCGCCGGCCGCCCGCAACAAGGTCGCGACGTCGGACAGCCCGGTCTGCATCGCCAGCCGGTACGCACTGATGCCTGTCGGCGTTTGCGCGCGGGGATCGGCGCCGGCCGCCAGCAGCGCGGCGACGTGGCGCGCCGAGCAGCGCACGCCGATCGCCCGCAACAACGGTGCGCCCCAGGTCTGCGCGAGCCCCGCGCCGGGCGGCTCGTTCGGGTCGCCGCCATGCGCGAGCAGCAGTTCGAGCGCGTCGGCATCGCGCATGTCGAACGCGCGCCGCAACGCATTCGTCCCGCCCACCCGCGCGCCGTGTTCGAGCAGCACGCGCGTGCAGGCCGGATGCTCCACCGAGTGATACAGCGATTCGCCGTCGTTCGGGTCGGCGCCGGCTTCCAGCAGCATCGCGGTGAGAACCGGATCGCGATTGACGCCCGCCGCGCCGTACAGCGCCGACAGCGGCCCCGCTTCGTCGGGTTCGGCGAGCGACGCAGGCGGAAAGCGGTTGCCGATCCGCTGGTTCGGATCAGCGCCGGCATCGAGCAGAAGACGCGCGCAGGCGCGCAGCCTGGCGGCGAACTCGGGGAGCTGCCCGAGCCGCGAATGCGTGACGGCGACCAGCGGCGGCAGCTTCAACGCGCCGCCGGCGCGCGCGATCCAGCCGGGATCGGCGGCCAGCGCCGCCTTCACGGCGTCGAGGTCGCCGGCCGCGCACGCGATGGTCGGATCGTCCGCGACGAGCTCGGGATGGTCGAGCAACAATTGCGCGGCGACGCGCGGCCGGGGCGCGTCGACGCCACCGGTCACGTCGCCGCCGTACGCCAGGTCGAGCCAGCTCCGGACCAGCTGCGCGCGCTGTTGCCCCGCCAGCGCATGCGTTTCGACGAACGCGCCGAGATCGGCCCATGACGCAAAGCCGTACTCGCGCGCGATGCACGATTGCGCGTCATGCAGCCGAAGCCCGAGCGCGAGCGCTTCGTCGTGCGTGCGGTTCGCGGCGGCAGGGAGAAACCGGACAAAGCGCGCGACGGCATCGGCGTCGCCTTGCCGGTACAGGCGCAACAATGCCTTGGCCTGCTTTTTCAGATGATCGGGATGGGCGTTGGGAGGCAGCTTTTTCATGCGAATCCTCGTGCAGTGAATGGCCGAAGGTCCGCAATACCGCCAGCACAAAGGACAGGGGGAAAGCTGAATTCGCTGCGACAGGTGGGTTCAACCCTTTCCGCGGACCCGGAAGCGACCTGCATCGCTGCCCGGTATCCTAGGCGACGGCCGGCGACGTCGTCAACCGCGCCGCGCCATGCGGCGGGCGACACTCAGCCCGCGAGCTGCTTCGTCAGGAAAATGCGCGCGTGTCCGACCGGATAATCCGGCAACTCGCCGAAGCGGACATAGCCGCGTTTCTCGTAGAACGGCCGTGCCTGGAAGTCGAACGTGTCGAGCCACGCACTGTGGCAGCCGCGCGCGACGGCCTCCGCCTCGGCCAGATCCATGATGCGCGTACCCGCGCCCTGGCCGCGCGCGGCCTCGGGCACCACGAGCAGGTCGACATGCAGCCAGCCGTACGCCGTGCTGCCCCACAGGCCACCGACCACCGCGCCCTCGCCGTCGGTCACGACCACGGCCAGCGGACGCGCGTCGAGCGGGCCCGCCTGGCTTTCGTTGAACCGGATGAGCGGCGCGACGATCTGCTTGCGCACGTTCGCGTCGCCCGCGTCCGTCACCTCGTATGTGAACGTCATCGGTTGAATCCGCTTGAATCCTGAATGAGGAAGGGGCGACGCCGCACGCACCGCGTCAGACGACGTACGCGCCCTTCGCGTGCAGCTCCGCTTCCGTGCGCTCGAGCGCGGCGATCGCATCGCTGCCTTCGAGCGCCAGCAACTGCGCGACCAGCGCTTCGGCCATCGCATGCGCGGCCACCAGCGACGGAAAGAACGACGGGCTGTCGTGCGTGAAGATCAGTTGCGCATCCGCGTGCAGTGCGATCGGCGACACCGCGCTGTCGGTGATCGCGACGATCCGGCTGCCCTGCGCTTTCGCGGCCTGCGCGACGCGCGTCGCTTCCTGCGAATACGGCGCGAAGCTGACGACGACGGTCACGCTCTGCTTCGCGATCGTGCGCAGCTCCATCTCGAGCGAACCGGCGACGCCATTGAGCAGCGACACGGTCGGACGGAACAGCCGGTAGCCGTACACGAAGCCGAACGCGACCGGATAACACGAGCGAAACCCCGCGACGTGCACGTGCGACGCCTTGCGGATCAGTTTCGCGGCATCGGCGAGCGCGTGCTCGTTCTGCGCGGCGGTGGCCGACAGGTTGTGTTGTTGCGCGGCGAGCAGGTCGTGCGCGAGCGACGCCTGCGCGTCGGGCCGCACGAGCGAGCGCGCCCGCTGCGTGAGCGGCTCGGGGCGCGTGCGCACGCGTGCCACGCACAGGTCGCGCAGCTCGTTCCAGCCGGGGAAACCGAATTGCTGCGCGAGCCGCACGAGCGAGGCGGGCTGCACCTGCGCGCGCTGGGCGACCTTGCGCATCGACGAGGTGGCGACTTCGTCGGGATGATCGAGCAGGAAGGCAGCGCCCGCCTGGAATTGCGGGCTCAGCTCGGAAAATTGCGCCCGGATCCGGGACGCGAGTTCGTCGAAATTGGCGGCCATCTTGGTGGGAGCGGGAACCGGTCGTCCATGGTATCACCGGCCCCGCGCGCACCGGTCAGCGCAGCACTTCGACGTGATCGGCGTCGACCTTCACGCTGCCCGACCATTTGCGCTCGAATTCGCCGGTCACCTTCACTTCGTTCTTGTCGCTGACGGTCTGGCCGGCCGCCCACAGCTTGCGGTCGATCTCGACGCGGATCGTGCCGGTCGCATCGGCGAATTCGTAATCCTCGCCGCCGACATGCTTGACGATGCGGCCCTGCAGCTGCACGTGCTGGTCGTCCTTGCCGTTCGCGAGCAGCTCCTTCACGGTGGTCGTGGTCAGCGCGGACGGCCCGGTGTATTGCGCGTAGACGGCGGCGGGCAGCGTGGCGAGCGCAACCGTCAGGATTCTGGCCAGGTGTTTCATGATCGTGGTCCTCTTCTGGGATGTGACGCCGCGCCCCGTTGAACGCGACGGCGCCAGATTACGGACCGTAAGATTAAGCAAACCTGAAGGTCGCCCGAAAGCGACGCGGTGCCGCATCGGACGCATGGGAGCGCCCGCCGCGCGCCGCCCGCATTTAAGCTGCGCCTAAGACACGGGCGCTTATCATGGGAACCCCGGGTGCCACGGCACCCCGTTGAAGAGACACCAATTCATGCGCGTATTGCTCGTCGAGGACGATCCGCTGATCGGCAGCGGGCTCGAACAGGGCCTCAAACAGGAAGGCTTCGCGGTCGACTGGGTGAAGGACGGCGAAGCCGCGTCGCTCGCGCTGCGCGCGACCGGCTACGGCCTGCTGCTGCTCGATCTCGGGCTGCCGAACCGCGACGGCCTGTCGGTGCTCGCCGCGCTGCGCCGTCGCGACGAGACCCTCCCCGCGATCATCATCACCGCGCGCGACGGGGTGCCCGACCGCATCGCGGGCCTCGACAGCGGCGCGGACGACTATCTCGTCAAGCCGTTCGAGCTCGACGAGTTGCTCGCCCGGATCCGCGCCGTGACCCGCCGCCACGCGGGCCGCGCGCAGACGACGCTCGTGATCGGCCCGCTGCGGCTCGATCCCGTCAAGCACCTCGTCTGGCTCAACGACGACGAAGTGCCGCTGTCGCCGAAGGAGTTCGTGCTGCTGCACGAGCTGATGCGCGACCCGGGCGCGGTGATCTCGCGCGAGCAGTTCGAGGAGCGGCTGTACAGCTGGGGCGAGGAAATCGAGAGCAACGCCGTGCAGGTGCACATCCACAACCTGCGCAAGAAGCTCGGCCACGACATGATCCGCACGGTGCGCGGCGTCGGCTACCGGATCGGTGACGGCGCATGACGCGCATCCAACGGGCGATCGCGCGCTGGCGCAACGCGTCGCTGCGGCGGCGCCTGCTGACGTGGCTGATGCCGGCCGCGTGCGTGATCGGCCTCGTCGCGAGCGCGGGCACCTACTGGGGCGCGCTGCGCGAACTCGACGACCTGCTCGACGACCAGATGCGCAGCATGTCGAAGCAGATCGTCGTCGGCCCGAACGGCGAGCTGTCGTTCAGCAACCACGGCAACGGCAAGCACGGCTTCGAAGCGAGCGATCCCGACGCCGTGCTGCTGCAGGTGTGGCGCAACGGCGCGCTCGTGTATTCGACCGACCGCGATTCGAAACTGCCGCCGCCCGAGCAGAAAGGCATCGCGAGCGTCGACGTCGACGGCCAGCCGTGGCGCACCTATGTGACCGAGCGCGGCGGCACGACGATCCGGCTCGCGCAGGCACGCCACGCGCGATGGGAAGCGATCGCGGGCATCGCCGTGCATCTGCTGTGGCCGGTCTTCTCGATGCTGCCGCTGCTCGCGATCGGCCTGTGGTTCGGCATCGGCGCGGGGCTGCGGCCACTGCGCACGATTGCATCCGGCCTCAAACGCAGGAATGCGAACAATCTGGAACCGGTCGACGTGGGCGCGATGCCGAACGAAGTCCGCCCGCTCGCCGAAGCGATCAATGACCTGCTCGCGCGCCTCGACCGCTCGTTCACGCTGCAGCGCCACTTCATCGCCGATGCCGCGCACGAGTTGCGCACGCCGATCATGGGGCTGTCGATCCAGTCGCAGCTGCTGCGGCGCGCGGCGACCGCCGAGGAACGCGAGCACATCCTCGCGCAGATCCAGGCGGGCACGACACGCCTCGGCCACCTCGCCGAGCAGTTGCTGACGCTCGCGCGCCTCGAACCCGACGCGCAGGCGGCCGCCTCCGCGTCGGCCCCCGTCGATCTCGCCGCGCTGTGCCGGTCGGTGGTATCGGATCGCACGCGCGTCGCCGACGCGCACCGGATCGATCTTGGCGCGATCGTATCGACGCCGGTGATGACGTCGGGCAATGCGGACACGTTGCGCGTGCTGCTGAACAACCTCGTCGACAACGCGATCCGCTATGCGGGCGCCGGTGCGCGCGTCGATGTGTCCGCGCGGATCGACGGCACGACGCCCGTGCTCGAAGTCGCCGACGACGGCCCCGGGATCCCGGAAGCCGAACGCAACGACGTGTGGGAGCGCTTCTATCGCGGCGAGGGCGCGCAGGCCGTCACGTCGTCGGGCAGCGGGCTCGGGCTGTCGATCGTCAAGCGGATCGCCGAACAGCATCGCGCGACGGTCGCGCTCGGCACCACGCACGGCGGACGCGGGCTGACCGTCACGGTGCGCTTTCCGCAGCCGGCCTGACGCGCGCGACGCACGACGTGTGGCTTTTCCACAGATTGTGTTGGCAAGCTTGTGGACAACCTGCCATTAACGACACCAAGCCATTGATCGGAAAGGGTTTGCCGGTCGTGCGCGGCAAATGCGCCAGGCCGGGTCAGCTCACCACCCGATTCAGTTGTCGTCGACGATTCGCTCGATCCGCAGGCCGGTCGAGGTTTCGAGGATGCTGGCGTGATGCTCGGCGCGGCAATACAGTCGCCCCTTCGGATAGTCGTCCGGCCGGGGGCGCGTGCGATCCTCGACATGAACGACGACGGTACCGCCGCCCGGATACGCACCGACTCGCTCGCCCATGTAATAGAGCTGGCCGTTCAACTGGTAATAGCCGTGCCCGAGATACCAGAACGAGTCCTTCTCCGTCGCGATCGGCTGGTTGCCGAGGTAGATCGCGTCGCCCTTTCTGACGATCGGGTAGAACAGCAAGCCGATTTGCGGCTCGATGACGGTGTAGTGATTGGCACGGATGTCGTCGAGCACCTTGTCGCGAACTTCTTCACTCAGGTAGGTGCGCTCGCCAAAATACTCGGTGTGACGGTAGGCCGGCTGACAGGCATGCGCACTCGTGCCGCATACCGCCGCCATCAACGGCACGGCGATCGATTTCCAGATCGTTCTCACTGATTTCTCTCCAGGTTCCTTATTGTTGGCCGGCCATCCGGCGCGGCAAATGTTACCGGTGCCGGATCGCGTCGCCAGTTTACCCACCCGGTCTCGTTCCACGGCATTCATTCGCCATATTGACAACCAGTTGTCCAATAAGTAAAGTAGTTGTCAATTCATCCTGCGTATCGAACATGACGAAATCCGCGAAGTTGACCACCGTCGCGCTGTCCGTATTCCGCTTGAACGGCCTGCTGATCGAATGGGGCAACACCTTTGCCGGGCCGCACGGCCTGACCAGTGCGCGCTGGCAGGTGCTGGGCGCCATCTCGCTGGCGCCGGAAGCCCCGAACATCCCGCAGATCGCCGACGCGATGGGCATCACGCGGCAGGCGGTGCTGAAACAGGTCAACGTGCTGACCGACGAAGGGCTGGTGGAATCGCTACCCAATCCGGCACACAAGCGTTCCCCGTTGTACGCGCTGACGCCACGCGGAGAGGCGGCCTATCAGGCCGTGGTCGGGCAGTGGCAACAGCATGTCCGCAGCATCGCCGGCGACTTCAGTTCGGCTGACCTGGATGCGGCGATCCGCGTGCTGTCGGCGATGTCCCGCGCGCATGGCGCCGATGTGCTGACGTGAGCGCGCAACCGCCCCACCCACCCACAGGAGTTCCCATGCCTCATTTCAAGCCGATGGATCCGGCCTTTCCGATCCAGCAACAGATCGCCATCGACGCGGAGCCGGTCGTCCTCGTCAACGTATTCACGCTGGCCACCGCCGACGAAGCGGACTTTCTCGCCGTGTGGAAGGACGACGCCGAATTCATGAAGCGGCAGCCCGGATTCATCTCGACCCAGTTGCATCGCGCGCTCGGCGACAGTCCGACTTACCTGAACTACGCGATCTGGGAATCGACCGACGCGTTTCGCGCGGCCTTCACGCATCCGGAGTTCGTCGCCAAGCTGTCGGCCTATCCGTCGTCCGCCGTCGCGAGCCCGCACCTGTTCCAGAAGGTCGGCGTGGCCGGTATCTGCACGGCGTGAGGACACGCGGGAATCGAGGCAACGCGCGGCATTCGCGGGGGTGTCGCGCGTCGCTCACGCACCCGGACTTCTCCACAGAAAATGTTGGCAAGCTTGTGGATATCCTGCGCACCGCAACGCCAAGTCCTTGATCCGACGGACTTTGGCACGCGTGATGCAGACGAGGCCCAGCTGATGGCCAGCGCATACACCACTTCGCCGCACTTCGCATCACGACGCCACGACGATGCACGCCGCAATCGGTTCACACGCGCCTGCGCGGCGCCACTTACCCACAGATTTTGTTGGCAAGCTTGTGGATATCCTGCGCACGCCTGCGCTAACCCGTTGATCGGGCTACGGTTCATGCGCGGCGTCACGGTTGCGGCACCCTGCGGCCCGGGCCCGCGCGCAAGCGCACGATCCCGCGCAACAGCAGCACATCACCGTCGCCTTGACGCTCGCGCCCGCCACGCGTCAAGATCATGCGAGCCGCACGCGGCCGCGCATCATCGGCTTCGCGCGACGGCTCAACGGGCCGGCCGTTCCGCCGGTGCCGCACCACGACACCTCACTCCGAGGAAGACCATGGAACACTTCACCGCGTGGCAGCTGGTCGTCTCACTCGTGCTGGTCGCCGTCGTCATCTATCCGTACGTCCGCATCGTGCGGCGCACCGGGCATTCGGGCTGGTGGATCCTGACGATGTTCGTCCCGGTCCTGAACTTCATCATGTTGTGGGTGTTCGCGTTCGCGCGCTGGCCCACCGTCGACGATCGGCAGCCCTGATCGTCGCCAGCGCGGCCGCCAGGCTTGTCCACAGATTTTGTTGGCAAGCATGTGGATAGCCTGCGCATACCGCGACCAAGCGCTTGATCCGAAAGACTTTGTCCGCGCCGCTTCAAATGCGGCACGCGGCCGGGAAAGTGCCGCCCGCACGCCCATTCGCCACATGACGGGCGCCTTCCGCGCGAGCGAACCGGCTTGTCCACAGATTGTGTTGGCAAGCATGTGGATAGCCTGCGCATACCAAGGCCAAGCGCTTGATCCGAAAGACTTTGTCCGCGCCGCCTCAAATGCGGCACGGCGGCCCGCGCCACGCCGGATGCGGCCGCGCGCGGGTTTGTCCACACTTTTTGTTGGCAAGCATGTGGATATCCTGAGCATGCGTGACCTAAGTCGTTGATCGCACAACGTTTGATCACGCGGGTCACGGTTGCGGCACGGCATGCATGCGGATCGCGTCACGCACGGCGTGCCGCCCGCCTCAACCGAATGCCCGGACCACGATGCGTGCGACCGACGCGATCACGTCGTCCTTCGCGCGCGCATCGGCACGCGCCTGCGTGTAGTACACGGCCAGCGCGACCGGCGCGCCCGACGGCGACCACATGACACCCGCGTCGTTGGTCGTCCCGTAGTCGCCGGTGCCCGTCTTGTCGCCGACCGTCCACCCGGCCGGCACGCCCGCACGGATCCGCTTGTCGCCGACCTTGTTGCCGCGCATCCACGCGACGAGCTGCGCACGCTGCGCGGCCGGCAGCGCCTCGCCGACCATCAGCACGCGCATGCTCGCGGCCATCGCGGCCGGCGTCGTCGTGTCGCGCGGGTCGCCCGGCAGCGCGGTATTCAGTTCGGTCTCCCATCGATCGAGCCGGAACGTGTCGTCGCCGATCGAGCGCGCATAGGCCGTCACCGCCGACGGGCCGCCGAGCAGCTTCATCAGCAGGTTCGCGGCCGAGTTGTCGCTGTACTGGATCGTGGCCTCGCACAGCGCGGCGACCGTCATGCCGTCGTCGACATGCTTGCCCGACACCGGCGAATAGTTGACGAGGTCGGCCCGGGTGTACGTCACGCGCTGTTGCAGCAACGCCGGTCGATCGACGCTCTGCGCCAGCACCGCCGCGCTCAGCATCGCCTTGAACGTGCTGCAGAACGGGAAGCGCTCGTTCTGGCGATGTTCCACGCGCCGGCCGGTCGCGATGTCGATCGCGCACACGCCGAGGCGGCCGCCCGCGCTGCGTTCGAGCTCGGCCAGCATCTGCCCGGCGGCAGCGGGTGTCACGGCTGCGGCCGTTGCCTCGTCCGGCGCCGCGGTCTGCCGTGACGCGCATGCGGCGACGGTCAATGCGAGCGGCGCCGTCGCCGCGGCCAGCAACAGGGTTCGACGTTTCGATGAGTAGGTCATGTCGGTTGTCTCGTGGTGGAATGTGAGCGAAAGGATGTTGAACGCGCCCGGCCGGCGAGACAGCACTATCGGGACTTTACGGTTGCCTGACAAGCAACGATAATTGAGCGCTGACAAAAGAAATTCTTATGACCAAGCTCCGCCCTCATCTTCCGCTCAATGCGCTGCGCGCGTTCGAATCGTCGGCACGCCACCTGAACTTCACCCGCGCCGGCCTCGAGCTGAGCGTGACCCAGGCCGCGGTCAGCCAGCAGGTGCGCTCGCTGGAGGAGCGGCTCGGCTGCACGCTGTTCAC
This sequence comes from Burkholderia sp. Tr-20390, assembly GCF_017104595.1. NCBI lineage: Bacteria > Pseudomonadati > Pseudomonadota > Betaproteobacteria > Burkholderiales > Burkholderiaceae > Burkholderia > Burkholderia sp. Tr-20390. The sequence continues at coordinate 11,982 of NZ_JAAGPC010000117.1, forward strand.
ACGGCTGCCGCGCGGCCTCGGGCTCACCGACGAGGGGCGCGCGCTGCTGCCGGTGCTCAGCGACGCGTTCAGCCGCATCGAGACCGTGCTCAAGCAGTTCGACGGCGGGCGCTTCCACGAGGTGCTGACGCTTGGTGTCGTCGGCACCTTTGCCCTAGGCTGGCTAATGCCGCGCTTGAAGCAGTTCGGCGATACGCATCCGTTCGTCGAGCTGCGGATGCGGACCAACAACAACGTCGTCGACCTGGCCGCCGAGGGCCTCGACTTCGCGATCCGCTTCGGGGAAGGCAACTGGCCGGCCACGCGCAACGAGCGCCTGCTCGACGCGCCGCTCACCGCGCTATGCGCGCCGGACATCGCGCGGCGCCTCGCGCAACCGGCCGATCTCGCGAACGAAACGCTGCTGCGCTCGTACCGCACCGACGAATGGCACGGCTGGTTCGATGCCGCGCAGCTCGCGCCGTGGGCGGTCAACGGGCCCGTGTTCGATTCGTCGCGGCTGATGGTCGAGGCCGCGATGCAGGGCGCGGGCGTCGCGCTCGCGCCGGCGTGCATGTTCGCGCGCGAACTGCAGCTCGGCCTGCTCGTGCGGCCGCTCGACATCGACGTGCGTGCCGGCGGCTACTGGCTCACTTCGCTGAAGTCGAAACCGCTCACGCCGGCAATGACGCTCTTTCGAGACTGGATCGTGGCCGAGGCGGCCGCGACGGCGCAGGCCGAATGACCCGGCCCGGCTTGTCCACAGAAAGTGTTGGCAAGGATGTGGATATCCTGGGTACCCGGGACCTAAGCCCTTGATCGCGCACGAATTAGCGTGCCGACGCAGACATCGGGCAGCCTCTGTTCACGGGCGTCGCGAGCCGGCCCCCGACGGCCCGATCCTCAACTGTCGCGACGCAATCGATTGCGAGTTGTCCACAGAATATGTTGGCAAGCCTGTGGATATCCTTCCCATGCGGCGCGTAACATCCTGATACAAAAGGGGATTCAATCCAGGGGCCTTGCGAGGTCAAGCCTGTGGCAGCGCCGGCGCTTTCGCACGGCCCGCGCCGCACCCGGCTCGGGGCCGGACGGTTCTCCACAGATTGTGTTGGCAAGCTTGTGGATATCCTGCGTACCGGCCACCTAACTCCTTGAGCGCACGGGGTTTGGTGCTTCATCTACAAAATCGGGCAGCCCCGGCGCGGCCCGTGCGGCAGGCGCCGGGGCCCGGGCCATCCGGGCATCAATGCCGGTCGAGCCCGCCGCGCAATTCGCTCGCCTTGTCGCGCAGCGCCTCGTAACCCGAGCGCGCATGCTCGGGCAGGTCGGGATCGCCGATCAGCGCACCGAGCGTTTCGATCAGGCTGAACAGGATGCCCTTCGCCGCGCCGACCGCGATGCTCTGCGATTCGATCGACTTGTGCAGGTGGTCGACCGCCGCTTCGAGATTCTCGAGCTTGTGCTCGCTGTCGTCGGGCCGGTTGTCGGTCGTCATCGTCTACCTCCGCCATCGTTCAAGGGTCATGTCACGATTCTATGCCGCTGCACGCGAACGTGGCGCGACATCGCGCAACGTTCGCGCCGCGCTAGGGCCTGTTCACGCTAATAACGGGCTTGCGAACGTGCCTTGCCGGCTGCAGTGCAAGAAGCAAGGAGCGCCGTTTGGCCGAGCCAAACAAGCGACGCGCGACGCCGCAATGCGGCCGGCAAGGCACGTTCCCCTGTTTGGAAAAAATCATTCGTGGGGCTGGCCCCCAGAAGGGCCGATCGCCGCGTCATGCTCCTCGCGAATACGTCGAGTATTCGCTTCGTCGCAATCCTTGCGCTCGGCCCTTCTGGGGGCCAGCGCAAGCCCGTTATTAGCGTGAACAGGCCCTACAGCACCGCGACCACCTTCACGCGGCCCGGCTGCTCCGCCGCCGCGACGACCTGGCCGTCGACGCGGCGGAACGTGAGCGACACGGTTTCGTCACCGACGCGCAACGCGTCGATCCGCAGCCAGTCGACGCCTTCCGGCAGCGCCGGGCGCTCGACGCGCACCTCGTGGCGCGATGCGTCGATGCTCACGCCGAGGCAGGCCTGCAGCATCATGAACGGCGCACCGGCCGCCCACGCCTGCGGCAGGCAGGCCACCGGATACGCGGTCGGCGGTTCGCCGCGCCGGCGCGGGAACCCGCAGAACAGTTCGGGCAGGCGCATCTCGAAGCTCACCGCCGCCTCGAACAGCGCGCGCAGCAGGTTCACCGCGGCGGTCTTGTCGCCGTAGCGCGCCAGCCCGCGCGCGATCAGCGCATTGTCGTGCGGCCACACCGAGCCGTTGTGATACGCCATCGGGTTGAAGCGCGGCTGGCCGGCCGCGAGCGTGCGGATGCCCCAACCCGTCTGGAACAGCGCCGAGCCGAGCACGCCGGCGACCGCCGCGCCGCGCTCCGCGTCGGGCAGACCGAATGCGAGCAGGTGGCCCGCGTTCGACGCGAACACGCGGCACAGGTCGCCATGACCATCGAGCGCGATGCCGTAGAAATTGCCTTCCGGCATCCAGAACAGCGCGTCGACCTGCTCGCGCAGCGTCTTCGCGCGCAACGCATAGCGGGTGGCATCGGCCGCGTGGCCGCGCCGGTGCGAGCACATCGACATCGCATCGAGCGCCGCGCACGCATACGCCTGCACCTCAACGAGCGCGATCGGCCCGTCCGGGAAGCGGCCGTCCGCGTGGAACACCGAATCGTGGCTGTCCTTCCAGCCCTGGTTCGCGAGGCCGCGCTCCGACGTACGCTGGTAATCGAGCAGTCCGTAAGGATTGCGGTCGCACTTGTCGATCACCCATTGCGCGGCACGCTCGAGCGCGGGCCACAGCTCGTCGATCAGCGCATCGTCGCCGGTGCGTTCGACGTATGCGCCCGCGAGCACGATGAACAGCGGCGTCGTATCGACCCCGCCGTAGTACAGCGCGAACGGCACCTCGCCGGTCGCGGCCATCTCGCTGCGGCGGAACTCGTGCATGATCTTGCCGGGCTCCGCGTCGCGGAATGCGGACGTCTCGCGCGCCTGGTGCTCGGCCAGAAAGCGCAGCACGCCGCGCGCGAGCGACGGCTGCAGCCACAGCATCTGCAGCGACGTGATCACCGCGTCGCGGCCGAACGGCGTCGAGAACCACGGAATGCCCGCGTACGGGTACGGCCCCGTGTCGAGCTGCGTCGTGAGCAGCCCGAGATCCGCGAGCGAGCGGTCGAGCCACGCGTCGAACAGCGGATTGCCGGTGTTCACGCGCGCCATCGATTCACGCCGCGCGCGCATCTCGCGGTGCACGCCGACGAGCGCGGTGCGCAGCGCGACGCGGCCGCATCCCGGCCCTTCCGCATGCGCGGGGCCGAGCGTCGCGTCGACGGTCAGGTAGATCGACACGCAGGCCTGCGCGGCGATCGTCAGCGTGTAATCGGCACGATCGACCGACAGCGCATCGGGCGCCGGCGAGAAATGCACGGTCACGTTGCGCTCGACGCTGTCGAGGCCGTCATAGCGCAGCCGCACCGCGCCCGCGTCCACACGCGGCGCCGCCACGGTGCCGCGCTTCGGGCGCTGCGTGCCGCGCACCTCGAACATGTCCTTGAAATCGGCCGCGAACGACAGCGACAGCGGCACCTCGGCTTCGCTCGCGCCGTAGTTCGTCAGCGTCAGCGCTTCGTAAAGCACGTCGCCCGCGAGCACGCGCATCCGCTCGATGTGGATCACGCCCTCGGGCGTTTCGTGGCCGCCGAGCGGCGGCAGCGGACGGTTCGTCAGGTGTGCGGTGAACGACGCGTTGTCGGCGCTGGTCGCGCCCGACAGCAGCGACGGCGCGCGACCGCCGAAGGTCAGGCGCCACTTCGACAGCACGCGCATGTCGTCGACGAACAGGCCGTCGTCGTGACCGCCGATGTCGCCGAGCGCGTCGCTGACCACGAATGCGTCGCCGGATTTCAGCACGTACTGGTTGTTGCGCGCCAGTGCCTGCGGATCGGCTTCAGGCGCGATGAAGGCGGGGCCCGTCGGTGCGATCGGGGCAACAGGCGCGACTTGCGGCGCCTGGGTCGTCGTGGCTTCAGCGTGATTCGGCATCGATGCTCCTGTGTCGGGTCGCAACGCGCGGCGCGTCGCGTGTTTCGCACAGGATAGGACAGAACGGGGAACGTGCGCAGCGAGGAAAAAGCCGCGACACCGTGCGACGTTGCCGTCGCCGCATGGCGTCGCGTTCAGGCACATCAGTAACCGCTCAGAACTTCCACAGGATGTTGCCGAGTATCGCGTTGTCGCGCACGCCGCTGCCGTACTGGCCGCTGTACGTGAGGCCGAGTGTCAGGCGCTTCGTGATGTTCGCGTCGATGCCGGCCTCGAGCACGGCGCTGTCGCGAGCAATCGGCACGCCCGATACCTGGAACGACGTGCCGCCGTTCGCGAACGTGAACGCCGACGACGGCGTCACGTTGCCGAACGCATGCCGCCAGCCGACCGTCCCGCGTGCGGTGAACGTGCCGCTCGCGATCGAGCCGAGCTGCGACGCCGCGCGCACGCCGAGGGTCGAGAAGCCGACATGCGTCGTCTCGCCGCCGGCGCGCAGCGCGGCCGCGCCACCGGTTTCCGTATAGCCGTCGGTGTGCAGGTTCACATACGCGAGGCCCGCGAACGGTTCGATCGCCACGGGCCCGACCGGCAGCGCGTAGCCGACTTCGCCGAACACCTGCGCCGAATTCGCGTCGTAGCCGGCCGAATCGTGATCGGAGAAGCCCGCGAAGCCCGGCGAACGGTCGCTGTTGATCCGGTACCACGTGTACGACGCGCCGCCGCGCACGCCGAGCGCGCCGTACTGCGCGCCGCCGTACAGCGACAGGTAGTAGCTGTTCACCGACGCCGACGAACTCTGGTCGTTGTCGAGCGAGCTGTGCGTGACGCCCGCGGCCAGGCCCGCCCGCCACTTGTCGTTGAGCGCCATATCGGCACCGGCGATGAAGCCCGTCATGCTGCGGTTGATCGTCGACGCGTTGCCGTCGCCGGTGAGCCGGCTGCGGCCGCCGAACGCCTGCCCCCAGACGACCGGCTGGTAAGGCGTGCCGCCGTAGCAGCCGTCACGCGAGCCGATCCGGCGTTCCGGCGGCAGCGTCGGGTCGACCGCGCCGGCCGTGTTGTCGCCGCACAAGGCCGCGCCCCCCGACGACAGCGCCGCGAGCGGGCCCGATCCGGGCGCGAGGCCCTGGCGGACACGATCGGTCACCGCGTCGCGCACATAGCGGCTGTCGAGCAGCAGCATGCTCTTCAGGCTCGCCTGCAGTTCGCCATCGAGCATCCCGTAGGCGCGGCGTGCGGTCGTCGCATCGGTCGTCACCACGGCGTCGTACAGCGGGTTGCCGGCGCCGAGCCCGCCGAGCGCGCCCGCGACCGAGCGCTGGTTCGGCGTCGTCGCGACATCGGGAAACGCGGTACCGTTCGAGACCAGCCGCAGGTACACGTGATCCGGATCGTAGCTGAGCGTCGGCGCGAGGAACGCGTAGTTCGCATTCACCTGGCTGAACGTGCCTTGCACGCCCGACCCTGCGGAGAGGATCGTATAGGTCGTGCTCGGCTGGTAGCCGCTCTGGTTCGCGAGCACCTGCACGGTGCCGCCGTTCAGCGTCGCCGTGCCGCTTGCGGCGAGACTGCCGCTTTGCTGCGGCGAGGCCGCGACCTGGAACGTCGAGCCCGGCTGGAACGTGACGTTGCCGCCCACGTTCAGCGCCGCGCCCGGCTGCGACGCGGCCGCCGTCGCGCCGCCCTGCACCACCAGGCCGCCGATCGTACCGGTGCCCGTGACCGTCGCACCGTTCTGCACGGTCACGGTCGACTGGCCGAGCGAACCGTTCACGGCGAGCGTGCCCGCGCTGACCGTGGTCGGGCCGCTCAGCGTGCTGGTGCCCGTCAGCGTCAGTTGCCCGCTGCCGGCCTGCGTGAGCGAACCCGCACCGGACAGCACGCTTGCGATCGTCACGTTGCCGGATTGATTCACGATCAGCGCGCCGTTGTCGACGACATTGCCGGCGATGCTGCCCGACGTGCCGCCGTTGCCGAGTTGCAGCGCGCCGCCGGCCGTGATGGTGGTGCCGCCCGTGTACGTGTTCGCGCCCGTCAGCGTCTGGACGCCGGTGCCGGCGATCGTCACGCCGCCCGTGCCGCCGATCGTCCCGCCGAACGTGCCGTTGCCGCTGCCGTTCAACGTCAGCGCATTGGCGCCGAGATTGACGGTCGCGCCGGCCGCGCCGTTCAACGTGCCGATCGTCTGCGCGCCTGTCGCGCCGCTCGCGTCGAACGTCGCCCCTGCGCCCGCGAGGTTCACCGCGCCCGTCGACGCGAGGCTGCCGCCCGCGCCGAGCGCCAGCGTGCTGCCGCCGTTGATGGTCGTGCCGCCCGTGTAGGTGTTCGCGCCCGTCAGCGTCTGCGTGCCGGTGCCGGCGAACGTCACGCCGCCCGCGCCGCCGATCGCGCCACCGAACGTGCCGTTGCCGCTGCCGTTCAGCGTGAGCGCATTCGTGCCGAGGGTCACGTTCGTGCCGGCGCCGCCGTTCAGCGCACCAATCGTCTGTGCGCCCGTCGCGCCGCTCACGTTGAACGTCGCCCCCGTGCCGGCCAGATTCACCGTGCTGCCCGACGCGAGGCTGCCGCCCGCGCCGAGTGCCAACGTGCTGCCGCCGTTGATGGTCGTGCCGCCCGTGTAGGTGTTCGCACCCGTCAGCGTTTGCGTGCCGGCGCCCGCGAACGTCACGCCGCCGGTGCCGCCGATCGCGCCGCCGAACGTGTTGTTGCCGCTGCCGTTCAGCGTGAGCCCATTCGCGCCGAGGTTCACGTTCGTGCCGGTGCCGCCGGACAGCGTGCCGAGCGTCTGCGCGCCCGATGCGCCGCTCAGGTTGAGCGTTGCGCCCGTGCCGGCCAGATTCACTGCGCTACCCGACGCGAGGCTGCCGCCCGCGCCGAGCGCCAGCGTGCTGCCACCGTTGATCGTCGTGCCGCCCGTGTAGGTGTTCGCGCCCGTCAGCGTCTGTGTGCCGGCGCCCGCGAACGTCACGCTACCGGTGCCGCCGATCGCGCCGCCGAACGTCCCGCCGCTTCCGTTCAACGTCAGTGCGTTGCCGCCGAGGTTCACGTTCGTGCCGCCCGCGCCGTTCAACGCACCGAGTGTCTGCGCACCCGTCGCGCCGCTCACGTCGAACGTCGCCCCCGTGCCGGCCAGATTCACCGTGCTGCCCGACGCGAGGCTGCCGCCCGCACTCAATGCCAGCGTGCTGCCGCCGTTGATCGTTGTACCGCCCGTGTAGGTATTCGCGCCCGTCAGCGTCTGCGTGCCGGCGCCCGCGAACGTCACGCCGCCGGTGCCGCCGATCGCGCCGCCGAACGTGTTGTTGCCGCTGCCGTTCAGCGTGAGTCCATTCGCGCCGAGGTTCACGTTCGTGCCTGCGCCGCCGGACAGCGTGCCGAGCGTCTGCGCGCCCGATGCGCCGCTCAGGTTGAACGTCGCGCCCGTGCCGGCGAGATTCACCGCGCTGCCCGACGCGAGACTGCCGCCCGCGCCGAGCGCCAGCGTGCTGCCGCCGTTGATCGTCGTGCCGCCCGTATACGTGTTCGCCCCCGTCAGCGTCTGCGTACCGGTACCCGCGAACGTCACGCTGCCGGTGCCGCCGATCACGCCGCCGAACGTGCCGTTGGTGCTGCCGTTCAACGTCAGCGCATTTGCGCCCAGGTTCACGCTCGTGCCGCCGATGCCGCTCAGCGTGCCGAGTATCTGCGGGCCCGATGCGCCGCTCAGGTTGAACGTCGCGCCCGTGCCGGCCAGGTTCACGGCGCTACCCGTCGCGAGGCTGCCGCCCGCGCCCAGCGCCAGCGTGCTGCCGGCGTCGATCGTCGTGCCGCCCGTGTAGGTATTCGCGCCCGTCAGCGTCTGCGTGCCGGTGCCCGCGAACGTCACGCCCCCGGTGCCGCCGATCGCACCACCGAACGTGCCGCTGGCGGTGCCGCTCAACGTCAGCCCGTTCGCGCCGAGGTTCACGTTCGTGCTGGCCGCGCCATTCAACGCACCGATCGTCTGCGTGCCCGATGCGCCGCTCAGGTTGAACGTCGCGCCCGCACCGGCGAGATTCACTGCGCCGCCCGACGCGAGGCTGCCGCCCGCCCCCAGCGCCAGCGTGCTGCCGCCGTTGATGGTCGTGCCGCCCGTATAGGTGTTCGCACCTGTCAGCGTCTGCGTGCCGGTACCCGCGAACGTTACGCCACCCGTGCCGCCGATCACGCCGCCGAACGTGCCGTTGGTGCTGCCGTTCAACGTCAGCGCATTCGCGCCCAGGTTCACGCTCGTGCCGTCGATACCGCTCAGCGTGCCGAGCGTCTGCGGTCCCGATGCGCCGCTCAGGTTGAACGTCGCACCCGTGCCGGCGAGATTCACCGCACTGCCCGATGCGAGGCTGCCGCCCGCACTCAACGCCAGCGTGCTGCCGCCGTTGATGGTCGTGCCGCCCGTGTAGGTGTTCGCACCCGTCAGCGTCTGCGTGCCGGTGCCCGCGAACGTCACGCTGCCGGTGCCGCCGATCACGCCGCCGAACGTGCCGCTGGCGGTGCCGCTCAGCGTGAGCCCGTTCGCGCCCAGATCCACGTTCGTACTGGCCGCGCCATTCAACGCGCCGATCGTCTGCGGTCCCGATGCGCCGCTCAGGTTGAACGTCGCGCCCGCGCCGGCGAGATTCACTGCGCCGCCCGATGCAAGGCTGCCGCCCGCACCCAGCGCCAGCGTGCTGCCACCGTTGACCGTCGTGCCACCCGTGTACGTATTCGCACCCGTCAGCGTCTGCGTGCCGGTACCCGCGAACGTCACACTACCGGCGCCGCCGATCACGCCGCCGAACGTGCCATTGGTGCTGCCGTTCAACGTCAACGCATTCGCACCGAGGTTCACGTTAGTGCCGGCCACCCCGGTCAGCGCGCCGATCGCCTGCGGGCCTGATGCGCCGCTCAGGTTGAACGTCGCACCCGTGCCGGCGAGGTTCACCGTACCCGTCGACGCGAGACTGCCGCCCGCGCCGAGCGCCAGCGTGCTGCCGCCGTTGATCGTCGTGCCGCCCGTGTACGTGTTCGTGCCGGACAGCGTTTGCGTGCCCGTGCCGGCCACGGTGAGGCCGCCGGTGCCGCCGATCGTGCCGCCGAAATTGCCGCTGGCGGTCCCGCTCAGCGTCAGGCCGTTCGCGCCGAGGCTCACGGCCGAGCCGGCGACGCCGCTCAGTGCGCCGATCGTCTGTGCGCCCGTCGCGCCGCTCAGGTCGAGTGTCGCGCCCACGCCCGCCACGTTCACCGCGCCCGTCGCCGCCAGGCTGCCGCCGGCACCGAGCGCCAGCGTGCCCGCGTTGATCGTCGTGCCGCCCGTGTAGTTGGCCGCGCTCGTCAGCGTCGTCGTCGCCGCGCCGTTCTTCACGAGGGCACCCGCGCCGGTGATGCCGCCGTTCAACGTGAGCGCGTTGCTGCCGCCGAGCGTCAGCGTCGCGCCGGTGCCGAGATTGACCGCATTGTTGACCGACAGGCTCGCGCTCGTGTCGAGCGTCGCCGCGCCGCCGACGTTCAGCGCGCCGCCGCCGAGCGCCCCGTTGTTGCCGAGCACCAGGCCGCCGCTGTTCAGGTTCGTGCCGCCCGTATAGACGTTCGCGCCCGTCAGGGTCTGCGTGCCGGTGCCGGCCAGCGTCAGGCTGCCGGTGCCGCCGATCACGCCGCTGAAGGTGCCGCTGGCGGTCCCGCCCAGCGTCAGCCCGTTGCCGCCCATGTTGACGACCGTCCCCGCGACACCCGACAGCGCACCGATCGTCTGGGCGCTGGTCGCCGCGCCCAGGTCGAGCGCCGCGCCCGCGCCTGCCAGGTTCACCGCGCCCGTCGCCGCCAGGCTGCCGCCGGCGCCCACCGCCAGCGTGCCCGCGTTGATCGTCGTGCCGCCCGTGTAGGTGTTCGCGCCCGTCAGCGTCGTGGTCGCCGGGCCATTCTTCACGAGACCGCCCGCGCCGGAAATGCCGCCGCTCAACGCGAGCGCATTGCTGCCGCCCAGCGTCAGCGTCGAACCGTTGCCAAGGCTGACCGCGTTGGCGACCGACACGCTCGTGTTGGTGTCGAGCGTTGCCGCGCCCGCGACGTTCACCGTGCCGGTACCGAGCGCGCCGTTGTTGCCGAGCACCACGCTGCTGCCGCCGCTCAGGTTCGTGCCGCCCGAGTAGGTGCTCGCGCCATTCAGCGTCTGCGTGCCGGTGCCGGCCAGCGTCAGGCTGCCGGTGCCGCCGATCGCGCCGCTGAAGGTGCCGCTGGCGGTTCCGCCCAGCGTCAGCGCGTTCCCGCCCAGCGCGACGTTCGTCCCGGCGACACCGGACAGCGCACCGATCGACTGCGCGCCGGTCGCGGCGCTCACGTCGAGCGTCGCACCCGCGCCGGCCAGGTTCACCGCGCCCGTCGCCGCGAGGCTGCCGCCCGCGCCCACCGCCAGCGTGCCCGCGTTGATCGTCGTGCCGCCCGTGTAGGTGTTCGCGGCCGTCAACGTCGTGGTCGCCGCGCCGTCCTTCACGAGACCGCCCGCGCCGGCGATGCCGCCGTTCAGCGTGAGGGCATTGCTGCCGCCCAGTGTCAGCGTCGAACCGGTGTTGAGGTTGACGGCGTTGTTGACCGACAGGTTCGTGCTCGTATCGAGCGTCGCCGCGCCGCCGACGGTCAGCGCGCCCGTGCCGAGCGCCGCATTGTTGCCGAGCACCAGGCCGCCGGCGTTCAGGGTCGTGCCGCCGGCGTAGTTGTTCGCGCCGGACAGCGTCACCGTCGCCGCGCCGTTCTTCACGAGACCGCCGCCGCCCGAAACCGTGCCGCCCAGGCCCAGATTGGTGCTGCCGGCAAGCGTCAGTGTCGTGCCGGCGGCGATGTTGACACCGTTCGCGAGCGACACGTTGGCGGTCGCGTCGAGCGTCGACGAGCCGTTCACGTTCACCGCGCCGAGGCCGAGCGCCGTATTGCTGCCGACGGAGAGGTTGCCGCCGTTCAGGTTCGTCCCGCCCGTGTACACGTTGGCGCCGGTCAACGTCTGTGTGCCCGTGCCCGAGAGCGTCACGCCGCCCGTGCCGCCGATCGTGCCCGCGTACGTCGTATTGCCGCTGCCGTTCAACGTCAGCGAATTGCCGCCGAGGTTCACGTTCGAGCCGGCCGCGCCCGCCAGCGCGCCGACCGTCTGCGTGCCCGACGCGTTGCTCAGGTCGAACGTCGCGCCCGCGCTGCTCAGGTTCACCGTGCCGGATGCCGCGAGGCTGCCGCCCGCACCCAGCGCGAGCGTGCCGCTGTTGATCGTCGTGTCGCCGGTGTAGGTGTTCGTGCCCGTCAGCGTCAGCGTCGCCGCACCGTTCTTCACGAGGCCGCCGTTGCCGTTGATGGAGCCGGCCAGCCCGAGATTGTTGCTGCCGCCGACCGTCAGCGTCGTGCCCGTGGCGAGATTGACGGTGTTGTTGAGCGTCGCGTTCGTGCTCGAGTCGAGCGTGGCCGAGCCGTTGACGTTCAGCGCACCGGTGCCGAGCGCCCCGTTGTTGCCGACCACGAGGCCGCCTGCGTTCAGGTTCGTGCCGCCCGTGTAGATGTTCGCGCCGGACAGCGTCAGCGTGCCGCTGTCGTTCTTCGTCAGCGCGCCGCCGCCCGATACCGTGCCGGACAGCGTGAGCCCGGTCGCGCCCTGCACCGTCAGCCCGCCCGCGTTGAGCGTCACGTTGTTGGAGACGTTGAGCCCGGCCGTGCCCGCCTGCAGCGCGCCGCCGGTGGCCGTGATGGTGCCCGTGCCGAGCGACGCGTTGTTGTTGATGATCGCCACGCCGCCCGCGAGCGTCGCGTCCTGCGCGGTCGACGCGCCGTTGATCGTCCAGTTGCCGCTCTGGACGTTCAGGTGATTGAAGTTGATGTAGTTGTTGGCCGCGATCGTGCCGTTCGCGCCGGCCCCCTGCTGCAGCTTGAGCGTGTTGTCGCCGCCCGCGCCGCCGTCGACGGTGCCCGTCGCCGCGACCCCGAGCGTGATCGGGCCGACCGTGATGTTGAGCGCGCCCCCGGTGCCGCCCGCCGTGTTGACCGACGAGCCCGTCACGGCGGTGAACGCGTTCGTACTGTTCGCGCCCATCGACACGCTGCCGTTGATCGTGCCCGAGTTGACGAACGTATTGCCCGCCCCGGGCGTGCCGTTCGAACCGAGCGACACGCGGCCGGTGATCGTCCCGCTGTTCGTCATGTTGACCGTGGCGCCGCCGTACGCGGCGACCACGGGCGCATCCGCGCCGGTGAGGGTCGCGCCGACCAGCGGGTTCGAGCCGATCGTGCCGGTGTTGTTGATCGTCGACGTGCCGCCCGTGCCGTTCTGGACCGACAGCGCCATGCCCGTCACGCCGCTGATCGCCACGCCGGTCGAGCCGTTCATCGTGCCGTTGTTGACGACGGTGGTGCCGGCACTCGCCGCCGCGTTGCCGATCACCGCGCCGCTCGACAGCACGCCGAGGCCGGTGCCGAGCGCCGACGGGTCGATCGTGCCGTTGTTGGTCAGCTGGGTATTGTTGCCCGTCAGCGACATCGCGGTGCCACCGACGCCGAGCAGCACGCCAACGCTCGCTCCGGGGTTGACGGTCGCGTGGATATTGTTCGCGCTGTTCGAATAGCTCGGCGCCAGCGGGTTGGCGACCCCGGAGCAGGTCACCGTCGTGCCCGCCGTGCTACAGGTCGCATAGGCGGGCACGATACCGGCGCCGGACAGCGCCAGGAAAACGCCCGTCGGCAACAGCAATTTCGGAAACGGTTCGCCGGATTTTTTCGAACGCGCAAGATTCATGCTTTCCCTCGTCATGTTATTGGAATTGGCATTACCGTGAAATCGAACAGCCGGCCGCAGAAAATCGCGGACAAAAGCGTACCCCCCGGCTGTCGCGATGCGACGTCGGCTAATTCATGGACGAATCTTTAATTGGCCCTGGCAGGCAGGCGTGAAACTAGTCGAACGACATGTCGGTGGCCCCTGTTTTTTCTGCAGCGATTTTCTGGTTGATTTGATTACCGCCCTGCTTTTGTCAGACAAGGCTAGTTCAAAAAAACAGGCTTTTCCAGTCGATCTTTACCCTTGCATATCAGGGGTGCAGCGAGCGCGTATTTTTTACTTATCGGGGCGCTTCAGACAGGCAATTTCGTATGCCGCTTGCCCGCTAATTTGATATTTATCAAAAAATACGGGAATCAACCGCATCGGTGAAAATACCGATATCGGTGCGATTATCACGATGATTTATTGCAACGCAATATCCACACGCCCGGAAAATATCGACACGAGATAATCTCCCTCACGCCGTTATTCATCAGACAAAAGGAAGGCAAATCCGACATTTAGCCGATCCTTTGGATCTCCGTCGCGTATCGGCCGAACGCCATCCCCCGTTACGAAAACAGGCTCATCAGATAAAGCATCGGCCGGAACGAAACCGGTCGCGCATCGGGGTTCACCCACAGCCGCGCCGCATACACAGCGTAGGCCGGCACTTCCCGCCAGCTCGAATAGACGTCGCGCAACTGGAAGCGGCGCGGATACGCGGCGGAGATGTCCGCCCGCGCGATGCCGACGCGCTCGAACGCGAGGCGCGCCCGCGCGAGGTGGTAATACTGGCTGACGATCACCACGCGCGACACGCGATGCGCCTGCAGATAGGCGAGCGTGTGCTGCGCGGTCGCGAGCGTGTTGTCGCCCTGGTCGTCGACCGCGATCCGGTCGGCCGGCACGCCGCGCGCCACGAGATAGTCGCGCATCGCGGTCGCCTCGTTCAGCCCGGGGCCGTCGATCGCGCCGCTGACGAGGAACGCCGGGCACTGCCCCGTGCGGTAGCAGCGCACGCCCACGTCGAGCCGGGCGGCGAGCACGGGCTTCGGCGCGCCGGCCTCGTCGAGCGCGTTGCCGAAGATCACGGCGACGTCGGCCGGCTTGCTCGGCATCCGCATCCCGGACGCGACGAGCGCAACGGCCGCGACGATCCAGAGGCACGCGACGACGGCCAGCAGGCGGCCCAGGCGGGCAAACACGCCCCGTTTGGTGTGGTTTTTCAAGGTTTTCGGTCTCTCAGGTCGTCGGGCGTAGCGGCTTGCCCTGCCCCGGACGGGCGCGTCACGCTAGCACGGTGCGCGTTCGGGTGTCCACGCAACGGACCGATGCCGGACGGCCTTCCTGAAAGTCGACCGGAGACACCTACCCGGCGAAGCGGGTACCCAATACGGAGATCGAATGGATGCACATGCGCGCGCCGCTCGGCGACGCCCGGCCGGCACGACCCGGATCAGTCGACCTGGCACATCGTGAGCCGCCCCATCGCCTCGCCCGCGCCGCGCACCGCGCAGGTGGCCGGCTCGTCGGCGATCCGGGCGACGAGCCCCGTCTCGTCGTACAGCAGGCGTTCGAAATCCGCGAGCAGCGCGCCGCCGCCCGTCAGCACCACGCCGCGATTCGCGATGTCGGTCACGAGCTCGGCCGGCGCGTTCTCCAGCACCGACTTCACTGCACCGATCACCTGCTTGAGCGGCGCGGCCAGCGCGTCCGCCACGTCGTGGTTGGACAGTTCGATCGAGCGCGGCAGCCCGTCGCCGACACCCCGCCCGACCGCGCGCGTCGACCGGCGCGGCACCGCGCTGGTGGCCGAGCCGATCGTCTGCTTCACGTGTTCGGCCGTCTGTTCGCCGAGCAGCACGCCATACAGGTTGCGCACATGGTTGACGATCGCCGCGTCGAACTGGTTGCCGCCCACGCGAATCGCCTCGCGGTAGACGATGCCGCCGAGCGCGATCACCGCGACTTCGGTCGTCCCGCCACCGATATCGACGACCATCGAGCCGACCGGCTCGGTCACCGGCAGGCCCGCGCCGAGCCCGGCCGCGAGCGATTCCTCGATCAGTTCGACCTCCGATACACCCGCGGCGAACGCGGCCTCGCGGAGCGCGCGGCGCTCGACGGCCGTCGCGTCGGACGGCACGCACAACGTGACTTCGACGCGACGGCCGAAGCGCGAACGCGTGCGCGACATGTCGATGAAGCTGCGGATCATCTGCTCGGCCGCGTGCGCGTCGGCGATCACGCCGTGCCGCATCGGCCGCACGGCTTCGAGATGCCCCGGTTCACGGCCGAGCAGCGCCTTCGCGAGCTCGCCGACGGCCTCGAGCGTCGGCCGGGCGTCGGTCGCACCAGTACCGGCCTTGCGGAAGCAGACGACCGACGGCTGGTTCAGCACCACGCCGCGTTCGTGCGTATAAATCCGCGTACTCGCCGTTCCAGGGTCGATCGCAACGGGTTGCGCAAACAACTTTCCGAACAGCGGTGTCGACATATCAAACCTTTGTAATCGAACGGACCAGGGCAGCCGCGCTGCGTTTCGCGGCGCGTCCATGCCGCCCCATCACGAACTTAGCGGCAAATCGTTCCGATACTTTAGGCAATTCCGATGATTTTTTCGCGAAACAATTGTCAAAAGTGCCGACCAGGACACCTCCGGCTACGCAACAGCCTCTCGCATTGCGCCTGTAAAACACGGTAATCTCTCGGTCTTGCCTGCTCCCGGCAGGCCTCAGACGCCCGATCACGCCAGGTATTTCCTCCATGACAGCGACCGTTTCCTTCCGCTGGGCGCGGGTGCGCCCGCTTTGCACGACGCTCGTCGCCTTCTGGTGCTGCACGGTCGCCGCGCAACCGCTGCCGGCCGCCGACTCCGCCGCCGCCCCGGTCGCTGCCGCCAGCGCGCCGG
>NZ_JAAGPC010000118.1:0-27397 GCF_017104595.1 Burkholderia sp. Tr-20390
TGCAAGCGCGAAGTCGACCTGATGTGCCGCTGCCTGCTGAGCTGCGCGACGCTCGCCGACGCGATCCGCAGCGCGCGCGAATTCGGCGAGATGCTGACCCCGCGCGCCGGCGCGTTGTCGCTCACCGTGCGTGACGGGCGCGCGACGTTCCGGATGGACTCGCTGCGCCGCACCCGCAGCCCGGCCGCGTGCCTCGTCGACCTGACGGGGTTGTTCTGCTATCTGCAGCTGTTCGGCTGGCTGATCGGGCAGCCGCTGCGGCCGACCGACGTGTGGCTCGGCCATCCGCGCCGCGACGACGCGATGCCGTTGCTCGGGTTGTTCAATGCGCCGGTCGAGGTGGGCCGCAGGACCTATGGCTTCGCATTCGATGCGGCGCGGCTCGAATGCCGCGTGATCCGGCAGCCAGCCGAGCTCGACGCGTTTCTCGTCGATTTTCCGTTTCGCCTGATCGATGCGGCGCCGGCCGTCGTGTCGTGGGCGCAGCAGGTGCGCGGTTTTCTCGACGCGGCGCTCGCGCACGAGCAGGCGTTGCCGGCACTCGCGGAGCTGGCCGTGTGGCTGGGCGTCAGCGAGGCGACGTTGCGGCGGCGGCTGGTGGCCGAAGGCAGCGGTTATCACGTGCTGCGGGAGCAATGCCTCTCCGAGGCCGCGCGCCGCTGCCTGCGCGAGTCGGACTGGCCGGTCGCGCGGATCGCCGCGCATCTCGGGTTCGGCGGCGAGGAAGCCTTCCGCCGCGCGTTCGTCAGGTGGACGGGTGTCGCACCGAGCCGGTACCGGCGCGATTGCATCGCAGCACACCACGCCATTTCGTCAGACATGAAACGCGCGATCGACGCATGAAAGAAAGGATTTCGAAAGTTTTTGCGCATCGATGACGTTTTTTCGCATCCGGGGGCTGCCCGACAATTGACGCGTCGGAGTACACGCCATTACCCTTGCGCGCTGATGGTTCCCAGGAATGGGATCAAAAGGGAACGCAGGAGAGGCAGCGCCTCGAATCTGCGGCTGCCCCCGCAACTGTGAGCGGCGAATCCGTGCCACTGCATGCCACTGGGAAACCGGGAAGGCCGGCACGAATCAGGACCCGCGAGCCAGGAGACCTGCCATCGACCCGAGGTCCAAGCAGCCGCACCGGGCGGGGTGTCCCGATGCGCCAACACCGCCTTTGGCGGTGCCCGTTGCATGGACGGCCCGACCTCAGGATCCGCCCGATGTCCACTGTTACCGCATCCGCTTCCTCACCGGAAGCGTCGCGCCGGCACGCCGCCGGCATGCACGGCCCGCCTGCTCGCGCGCGCCGTTCTCTATCGATCGCGTCCGCCGGCATGTGCCGCGCCGACGCCCGCGACCGCGGCCCGCTCGGCCCGCTCGCGCGATAGCCCGATCACCGATTACAAAACCGGCGCTGCCCGCCGCGCTCCCCCGATCGACGCATGCGCAGCCCGACCACAACGACAGCCTCATGAAGATTCGACACCTCCTTGCCACGTCGGCCGCGACCGCACTCCTCTCGCCGCTCGCCCACGCAGCCGGCGACACCGCGGTTGCGCAACCGGCCCCGGCCGCCGAAGGCGCCAACCTGCCGACGATCAACGTGACCGACACACGCCGGTTGCCCGAGTCGTTCGACCAGCGCTATGCGACGACCCAGGTGCTCACGCGTACCGATCTCGACCGGCTGTCGCCGAGCGACCCGAGCATCACGCAGGCGCTCGCGACGCTGCCCGGCGTGACCGTCTCGCAGAACGGCGGGCCCGGCTCGTCCGCGTCGGTCAGCATCCGCGGCTCGTCGGCCAGCCAGGTCGCCGTGTTCATCGACGGCATCCGGATCGGCTCGCCGACCACCGGCATCGCGCCGTGGGCGGACCTGCCGACCGAATCGTTCGAACGTGTCGAAGTGATCTCGGGGCCGGCCGCCGCGTCGTTCGGCGCCAATGCGATGGGCGGCGTCGTGCAGCTCTTCACGCGCCGCGCGGCCAACCAGCCGAACCAGACCACCGTGTCGTTCGGCGGCGGGTCGAACAAGACCTTCGACACGCAACTGCGCACGTCGGGCACCGTGCCGTCGACCGGGCCGCTCGCCGCGCTCGGCGGGCTCACCTACTCGCTCGGCCTGCATTCGTACAACACGGCCGGCATCGACGCGACGCGGCCCTTCGCGTACGGGCACGAGGCGGGCCGCAACCCGTACCACGCGCAGGATCTCGATGCCCGCCTCGGCTACGCGCGCGACAACTGGTCGATCTCGACGTTCGCGCTGTATCACCGGTCCGATCTGTCCTACGACAACCGCGGCTATGCGAACCGCCAGCTCGATCATCAGCTGACGACCGGTCTCGCGTTCCACCTCGATATCACGCCGGACACGCAGTTCGACCAGTCGTTCGGTTATGCGAACGATCGCGGGTTCATCTACGCGAGCGATCCGACCATCCCGACCGACCAGATCAATTCGCAGCGCATCAGCACGTCGACGTCGTTGACGCATCAGGCGCGCGGATTCCATCTGTTCGGGCTGCCGCTGTCGGGCGAAACCAAGCTCGCCTACGACTTCACGCGCGAGCAGGCATTCCTGCCGGTCGACATTCCGAACGGGGTGCCGACGCGCAACGATTCCGCGTTCTCGCTGCACCAGTCGGCAACGCTCGGCAGCGTGACGATGTTCCTCGCGGGGCGTCATGAAATCATCGCCGGGCGGTCCGTGAATACGGGTAACGCGGCGCTGTCGTGGGCGATCACGCCGGTGTATACGGCGCGTGTGTCGTACGGCAATGCGTTCAAGCTGCCGTCGTTCAACGACCTGTACTACCCCGGCTACGGCAATCCCAACCTCAGCCCGGAACGCAGCACGTCGGTCGAGGCAGCGGTCGATGCGAACACGTCGTACGGTACGTTCACGGCCGCGATCTACGATACGCGTGTCAGCAACCTGATCGCGTACAACCCGGCGACGTTCTCGCCGATCAACATCGGCCGCGCGCATATTCGCGGCATCGACCTGTCGTACAAGGGGACGATCGGCCGCTCGACGCCGGTGAGCCTCGCGGTCGGGATCCTGAATCCGCAGGACGAGACCAACGACTCGTGGCTCAACCGCCGGCCGCGCCAGACGGTCAGTCTCAACATCGATCACACGTGGGATGAACTGCACCTGCATGCGTTGAGCACGGGGGCGTCGCTGCTTTATGGCGGCACGACGTTCGACGATCCGGCCAATTCGACCTATCTGCCTTCGTATCTGACGGTGGGCTTGCGCGCGTCGTACCGGATCAATTCGCACCTGACGGTGTCGGCGACGGTGTCGAACCTGTTCGACCGGCAGTACATGACCGCGTATGGGTACAACACGCTCGGGCGGACGGCGTTCGGGAAGGTCAGCTACACGTTCTGACCGGGATGGGGAGGCTTCGGCCGGATAGCTGGCGAAGCCTCCCATTTGAAATCGCGCATCCGATCCCTGCGCCACCGGATGCCTGAAACGGGTGATGCCGCCCCCAAACCGGGCGACCGACGGACGGCTGACGAGCCGCCGGTCTTTCGTCGCACTGCGCACGTTGCTGTCCGTATCAACACTGTTAGACTGCGGACGCCTTCCCCGCCCATGTACTCCACCATTCAGGATAGCGACATGACCGAATGCGCCCTAACATTCACCAGTCAGGTCGAATGGGAAAACTGGTTAGGGCAGAACGGCAGCACGTCGGCCGGAACATGGCTGCGCCTGGCGAAAAAAGGTACCGGGCAGCGAACCCTCACCTACGAACAGGCGTTGGAAAGCGCCCTCTGCCATGGCTGGATCGATGGTCAAAAGCGGGCCGAGAGCGAGCAATACTGGTTGCAACGCTTCACCCCGCGCTCCGCAAAAAGCATCTGGTCCAAACTCAACACGGACAGGGCTGAAGCGCTGATCGCCGCAGGCAGAATGCGCCCGCCCGGCCTGTGCGAAATCGAGAAAGCGAGAAAGGACGGCCGCTGGCAGGCTGCCTATACGTCGGCAAGCAATTCGACCGTGCCGGACGACCTTCAGGCGGCTTTGGACGCCAATCCGGAAGCCCGCACGTTTTTCGCGACACTGAACAGCCGTAACCGTTATGCCATCCTGTATCGGATACAGAATGCCAAGAAGCCGGAAACACGGGCGCGCAAAATCGGGGAATTCATCGACATGCTGAATCGCGGCGAAACCATCCATCCATAGACTTTTCGCTGACGGGAACGGCGCCAAACCGGGCAACTCGCCCGTCATGGCTGCTTCGGCTCGGCAGCCGGTAACGCAACGCGCAATCCTGAAGGCGCAGCGACTGGGGTGAACCATGAACCAAGGCGGAGACTTCATCGTGCGCACCATGTCGGCCGACGAGGTCGCCATGGCGGTCGAATGGGCGGCGGCAGAAGGCTGGAACCCCGGCCTGCACGATCCTGCCTGTTTCAGCACAGCGGACCCCGCCGGGTTCTTCGTCGGCGTATGGCGCGGCGAGCCGGTCGCGTGCATTTCTGCTGTCGCCTATGACGAACGCTTCGGCTTCATCGGCCTCTACATCGTGAAACCCGGGTTCCGCGGCAAAGGCTTCGGCATCCGAACCTGGCAGCACGGCATGCGTTACCTCGGAGACCGCAACATCGGGCTCGATGGTGTCGTGGCCCAGCAGGCGAACTACAGGAAATCCGGATTCGAGCTTGCGTACCGCAACATCCGCTATGAGGGGCGCGTGGACGGCATCGGGTGCGCGCACGTGGTGGCAGCGGCCGACGTGCCCTTCGAGCAGTTGCTTGCCTACGATCGCCAGTGCTTTCCGTCGGCGCGCGAGCGTTTCATCTCCACCTGGATCGCGCAGCCGGATGCCGTTGCGCTCGCGACGATCGACGCCGGCCGTGTCGCCGGCTACGGTGTCGTGCGCCGTTGCAGGACGGGCTGCAAGATCGGCCCGCTTTTCGCCGACGACGCGGGCGTCGCCACCGGGCTGTTTCGCGCGCTGGCGGCGCGCATGCCCGGCGAGGTCATCGTGCTCGACGTGCCGGAAACGAACCCCGCGGCCGTCGCGCTGGCCGAGCGGCACGGCATGACGAGCGTGTTCGAAACCGCACGGATGTACACGAAAGACGCGCCGGCGATGGCAATCGATCGCGTGTTCGGGGTGACGTCGTTCGAGCTGGGGTGATCGTCACGGACATGGCGGTGGCCGCAATGGCGACCGAACGCGCTTCGATGGGGGTCACGGGACGTTTTCACCGTTGTAAACTGCGGCAAACAACCTCGAATATTCACGACATGTCATTGCATACCTACCTGCTGTTTCTGCCGGCCTGCTTTGCGCTCAACATGGCCTTCGGACCGAACAACGTCCTCTCGCTGTCCAACGGCGCACGCAACGGTGTGCTGCATTCGGTGACCGCGTCATTTGGGCGTCTCGCGGCGTTCGCCATCATGATCGCGATTACCGGGTTCGGCCTGGGCGCATTGTTGCTCGCTTCCGAAACCTTGTTCTTGGTATTGAAGTTCGGCGGCGCAGCCTATCTCGTCTGGCTAGGTATCAAGTTGCTGCGTTCGAAGTCTACCGAGCAGCCTGTCGTCGAGACGGGGCCGGCGGCGGCCCGGAAGGACCGGGCGGATTTGCTGGTGAAACACTGCAAACAGGAATTCTACGTGGCGGCCGGCAATCCGAAGGCCATTCTGATTTTTACGGCGTTCTTTCCCCAGTTCGTTGACCCGACGCACTACGCCATCAGCTTCACCGCACTCGGCGCGACGTTCCTGATGCTGGAACTCGTGGCCATCGTGACCTACGCCGTGATCGGCGCGCGGCTGCGTTCGCTGGCGACAAACCCCAAGGGCTTTATGTGGCTGAACCGGGCCAGTGGTTCGCTAATGATCGGATTCGGCGTATTGCTGGCAATGCTTCGTCGGCCAGCCGCGTAATCGCTCCGTCCGGGGATGGCCGCATGCGGCCCTGGATGTCAGGGCGCTAAATGGCCGATCCGGCCCGGGGATGACTGGCGGCTCTTGGCCGGTCGCAACGCGATCCGCGCGACGCACCGACCTAGATGACCCCGCGCACGCCCGCGACCACCTGAATCATGCCGAATACCGCGATCACCGCGGCCGACACGCGCGACAGCCCGTGCATGAACGCGAACGACATCTTCGTGCGCAGCGCGGCGGTCGTGCCGCTCAGGCATAGCCACCACGTCGCGGAACCGATGAACACACCGGCGACCATCAGCGTCACGGCCGGCCACACCGCCCCTTCCCGCGCCCCCGACAGCGGGCCGAGCGCCGCGAAAATCCCGACGAACGACAGGATCGTCATCGGGTTCGACAGCGTCAGGCCGAACGTCGTCACAAAATCGCGCAGGACGGTCGTGCGCGGCAGGTCGCGCTGCGCCGTCGACGCGGCCGGCGCCTGGCGCGCGATGGTCCACGCCAGCCACACGAGAAACGCGCCGCCGCCGATTTTCAGGCCGACGGTCAGCATCGGGAACGCCGTGACGATACCCGCGATGCCGAGCGCGCCGAGCAGGCCGTAGATCGCATCGGCGCACGCGGCGCCGACGCCCGTCGCGAATCCCGCCTGGAAGCCGCGGCTCAGGCTGCGCTGGATGCACAGCATGCCGATCGGCCCGACCGGCACCGCGATCGATAGCCCCATCACGACTGACTTGATGAACAGCATCGCCTGCTCCCTGCGACATGTAACGTGTTGAACAGGCATCGTAGGGAAAGTCCCGTCATCGCTGAATGCGGTTTTTAAGGAAAAATGGCCGCTCCGCCTTAAAAATTTCCGCCGCGATGGATGATCTGGACTGGAAGGTAGTGACGCTGTTGCAGGCCAACGGCCGCATCAGCTACACGGAACTGGCCCGCCAGGTGCACCTGTCGGTGCCGGCGGTGACGGAACGTGTGAAGCGCCTCGAAGCGGCCGGCGTCATCGAGGGCTACACGGCCCGGATCAATCCTGCCGCGGCCGGCTATCCGGTCAGCGCGCTGATCGGCATCACGGTGCCGCAACCGGCAAAAGCAAAATTCCTCCGGTTGCTGGAAACCATTCCCGAAGTCGTCGAATGCCATCACGTGACGGGCGCGGACTCGTACATGATGCGGCTCGCCGCGATCAGCATGACCCATCTCGAACAACTGATCGAACGCATCAACCTGTACGGCGAAACGCGCACGTCGATCGTGATGTCGACGCCGCTGCCCGCACGCGGGCTGGCGCGACCGCCGTCGCAGCGCGACGTCGTGCGCGATTGACACATCGAGAGGCCCCGTCCGATCCGCTTCCCGCAGGGGATCATCAAGCCATTCTGGTTGGCGGTAACCGGAGGCCGATTGTCGGTTGGCCGGTTACCGCCATGACGATCTCAATCGATCGGTTACTTGCCGCCCAGGCCACCCAAGCCGCCCAGCAGGCCGCCCACCAGCCCCGTAACGGGTGCGAGCGGGTTGGAGAGACCACCCAACGGTGAGCCGCCGCCCGTGCCGGTCGTGCCGGTCGTGGAACCGTTGTGGACGATCGCCGGCATGCCGCCGACCACGCTCGTCACCAGGCCCGCGACCGGCACCGCGCCGTTCGCACCGCCCGGGTTCACGAGGCCGCCCGCGTTGGTCACG
Source organism: Burkholderia sp. Tr-20390 (assembly GCF_017104595.1). Lineage (NCBI taxonomy): Bacteria > Pseudomonadati > Pseudomonadota > Betaproteobacteria > Burkholderiales > Burkholderiaceae > Burkholderia > Burkholderia sp. Tr-20390. The sequence goes on from NZ_JAAGPC010000118.1 coordinate 7,613, forward strand.
GTGTTGCCGACCGCGCGCACGAGGTCGCCGACGCCGCTGACCAGCGGCTGGGGCGACGTGGACGTCACCTTCCATCCCGCCGACGTGATCGCGCCGCCGATCTGCCCGAGCAGGCCCGCGACGGGCTGCCCGAGGCCGGTCGCCGTGCCGACCTGCTGCGTGACCTGGCCGACGGTCGTGACGAGCGGCGTGATCGCCGTGCTGATCGCCTGCGTCGTCTGCTGGACCGGGCCCGACGACAGGGCCGCGCCGAGCATCGTGCCGCCCGTCTTGAGGCCACCGGCGACGGTGTCGAGCAGCCCGCCGACCGGCGTCGTGAGCGGCGCCAACGGCGACAGCGGGCCGGTGCCGAGCGCCTTCACCGTGTCGCTGAGGCCGGTGACCGGGTTGCTCGTCGAGCCGACGATGGAGCCCAACCCGGCGACCGTCGTGCCGACCGGGTTCGCCGTGAAGCCGGTCTGGCCGATGCCGTTGCTCACGGCGTTCGACGTGTCGCGGATGATCGTGCCCGCGCCCGCGACCGTGTTGCCGAGGCCGGTGGTCACGCCCTTGGTCGGTCCCGGCGGGCTCTCGCCGGAAATCGTGGCGCCGGCGTCCATGACGACCACACCGACGGAGCTGATGATGCCGTTCGTGCCGGGGGTGCCGCTGGTTCCACTCGTCCCGCCGGTGCCATTGGTTCCACTCGTGCCACTGGTTCCACTCGTTCCGCTGGTTCCGCTGGTTCCACTCGTGCCGCTGGTTCCACTCGTCCCGCTGGTTCCGCTCGTGCCGCTGGTTCCACTCGTCCCGCTGGTTCCGCTCGTGCCGCTGGTTCCACTCGTCCCGCTGGTTCCACTCGTCCCGCCAGTGCCGCTCGTACTCGTTCCGATCGTGTTACCACCCGGCTTAGGCGCCGTAACATCGTTGCCGCCACACGCCGCCAGCGCGCAAGCCGCCGCAATGGCGGCGACCGCAACGTTCGCCTTGATGAAATGATTTTGCATGGAAGCCCCCGTTCGCTTTTTAGCTCGATCATCCCGACAAGCACCTATCGTGCCATTGCGATCGGCATCTACGACGACTTCACGCACACGCCGGACTGCCCTGTTCCAACGGCCGTCCGGGGCCCGACGCATCGCATCCGGGCTCGCCTTCATCAGCGAGATCGAGCCTCGCGTTCCGGGTAACGCGTGCGTAACGCAGGCCCGGCGTTACGTAGCATCCCGCAGTGAAAATGCCGGCATCGCTCGACGCAGGACCGGCCGCGACCGGCCGTCACCCGTCCATGGCGATTCCGCACGTCCGCGCCGGTTTGCCCATGACGGCCCGTCACACGATCAACGTCGCACCGGCCCACGCAATCAGCACGACGCCCAGCGCGCGCCCGACACGTTCGCCGCCGGGCAGGATCTTCTCCGCGAACACGAAGAGCGACAGCGCGGCGATCCACACGACGTTCATCACGCCGCCGACGAACAGCAGCGCCATCAGCAACCAGCAGCAGCCGACGCAAACCATGCCGTGCCGCGCGCCAAGCAGGAAACTGCCGGTGACGCCTGGACGCCAGTGCGCGACCAGGAACCCGGCCGGCGCCCGGCATTGCCGAAGGCACGCGCGTTTCAGCGACGAGAATTGATAGAGCCCGGCGAGCGCCAGCACGATCGCGGAAAGGACGGCGCTCTTCGACCACAGCATCATCGCGGAGATCAGCCCGGCCGGCTGCAGCATCGCCTGAAGCAGCGCCGCGCCGATCGAGAACGCGAGCCATGCGGCCAGGTAGCCTGCCAGCAGCGACAGCGACGTGAACGCCGAACCCGCCCCGTCCACGCCGCGCTGTCGCAGCACCCGCCGGTACAGCATCACGAGCGGCGCCGCGCTGGGCGTCATCATCGCGATCATCATCACCCACCACATCACGATCACGGTGGCCAGCGACGGATCCATGCTGCCCATGGCGCCCTTCAGGCGATGCGGAAAGAGCGCAACGGCGGTCATGTCCAGCGCCGACATGCCGGTTCCCGCGCCCGTCAAAAGATAGAACCAGCACAGACCGACGAGCGCCGCGATGCCGAGCAGCGTGATGACGCGCTCGCGCCCGAGCCAGTGGTCGACGGGAGTCATGCCGCGACGCGATGCCTGACCACCCCGTGGTTGTTCAGGTGCAGCCGCGCGAACTGCGCATAGCTGCCGTCGAGGGTCAGCGGAATGTGGCCTTGCGAGCGCGACGTGCCCGAGCCGATTTCGGCCAGCTCGTATTCGAAGCCGTGCGGCAGGTCGATGCGTGCGCGATGCTCGGCGCCCGACACCGGATTGAGGATGGGATCGCCCGCGAGGTCGAACACGCCGTCGACGTGAATCCGGCCACGCCGCGCGTCGACATCGACGTCGAAATCGATCTTCGCGAAGATCGGATCGAACGCCTGCTCGAGCGTCGAAGCGTAGACGGAGAACATCGTCGCGAACGGATCGGTATCCTGACCAGTCATGATCTTCAGCACCGCCTCGCGCTGGGCCGGGCTGGCGCGCTCGTCGACGATCGGCTGGCACCGGCCCCGCCCCTCGTGGACGGCCCCCGGCCACTCGAACACGACCGCGATCCTGACGCCGTCGAGCACCACGTCGCCGTAGTGGCCGCTGTCGATCTCGATCGCCCCCATCGCCGCGCAATGGCCATGGGTCGGCAGCGCATTGAACTGGCACGGGCAACCGTATGAGCAATTGCAATTCATCAATTCGGTGCCCTGAATCTCCCACGGCGTCATGGCTCCACCTCGCGCTCGGCTACACAGGAATGCTTCGAATCTAGTGCACGGCACGGGGGAAATCAAAGCCGTCGCGGCGGCCCCAATCGACGCGTGAAAACCGCCGTTCAAGCGCGCGTGGAAGACGTTTCGACGCGCCCGTGCAAGACCGCACCGGCGGACCTCGGCGCATGCGAATCCTGCACGAATCTCACACGACCAGCGACGCGACGATCGCACACCACAACGCACTCGCGCCGCACAGAAACACGCGCCGCGCGACGAACATCCGCGATTCGTCGTCGGGGGTCTTCATCGGTGACGTGGCGAGAAACGGCACGCTGACGAGGCACGCGAACCCGGCCAGCGCCGGCAGGATCACGACGTAGTCGCCGAACCGCCACGGCAGCGGCTCGTGCCAGCCCCAGTAGCCGAGAAACAGCATGCCCATCGAAAACATCGTCGCGGCGGCCGAACTGAGCGCGACCACCGATCCCGTCGGAAATTGCATGGAAGCCTCCCCTCGCGCGGCGTGCGCGACGCCGGGTCATTATCCGGGCACGGCAGGAAAAAGCACAACGACGGCCGACGGATGGCAACGCTCGTACCCGCGTCCGAGCCGACCAGCGCGTCGACGGAGCGGAACCCGATCCTGTCGGGCGGTTGCGCCTGCGGCGCGGAGATCCGAGGCGACGCTGACGATTGCGGCGATGCCGCATGAATGGTCGTTGTCACGGATTGACAGCGACCGGTTTCGCGTAACGGAAGCGCCCGCCTTCAACCCGGCTTCTTCGCGGCCTGCATGACGGAGATCCAGCCCACCACCGCCGCGGCGACCCAGCAGCACGCGATCATCAGGTCGAGATCCATCCAGCCTTCGAAGTTCGTGCTGTTTTCGAAACTGCAGCGCTGATGGCCCCTGACCCACACGCAGCCACTGATGAACTGCTGGATGTGCATATAAACGCTGTAGACGGCAAATGCCGACGCAATGACTGTGAGCCGCAAACGGACGTGCTTTTTCATGTGACGCGGATGCCGGTGGGAAAGCCTGTGCCGATCTTACGGCAACGGCAAGCTGCCCGGCAATCCGTCGCATCCTGGGCCGCCCGGATGCCCGCTCACCCGTCGATCCGCCTGATCGTCCTCAGGCAGTCCGCCGCCAGTTGCTGATAGATGCGCGTACCGTTCGCCTTCGCGTCGATCTCCGCGTCGCTGAGCCGCCGCACGACGCGCCCCGGCACGCCCGCGAGCAGCACGCCGCGCGGCACGTCGTAGCCGGCCTTCACGAATGCGCAGGCGGCAACGATCGTCGTGGCGCCGATCGTCGCGCCGTCCATCACGACCGCATTCATTCCGATCATCGTGTCGGGTTCGAGCGTCGCGCCATGCACGATCGCGCCATGGCCGACGTGGCTGTTGACGCCGAGCGGCACGTCGTAGCCGGCCTTCACGAATGCGCAGGCGGCAACGATCGTCGTGGCGCCGATCGTCGCGCCGTCCATCACGACCGCATTCATTCCGATCATCGTGTCGGGTTCGAGCGTCGCGCCATGCACGATCGCGCCATGGCCGACGTGGCTGTTGACGCCGAGCCGGCAGGTCTCGCCGATCCCGACGTGCAGCACGCAGCCGTCCTGCACGTTGCTGCCGCCTTCGACGACGATCGCGCCGAAGTCGCCGCGCAGGCTCGCATGCGGGCCGACGTAGCAGCGCGCGCCGATCGTCACGTCGCCGATCACGACCGCGCTCGGATCGACATACGCGGACGGATCGATGCGCGGCCGCATCCCGTTGAATTCGAACAGCGGCATCGGTCAGAGCGCCGCGGCCGCTTCCGGCACGAGCGTGAACAGGTCGCCGACCACACCGTAGTCGGCCACGCTGAAGATCGGCGCTTCCGGGTCCTTGTTGATCGCGACGATCACCTTCGAATCCTTCATGCCGGCCAGATGCTGAATCGCGCCCGAGATGCCGACCGCGATGTACAGCTGCGGCGCGACGATCTTGCCGGTCTGGCCGACCTGGTAGTCGTTCGGTACGTAGCCCGCGTCGACTGCCGCGCGCGAGGCGCCCAGCGCCGCGCTCAGCTTGTCCGCCAGCGGCTCCAGCACCTTCGTGTAGTTCTCGCCGCTGCCCAGACCGCGGCCGCCCGACACGATGATGCTTGCGCTCGTCAGTTCCGGACGGTCCAGCTTCGTCACTTCACGGCTCACGAACCGCGACTTGCCGGCATCGGCCGCCGCTTCGATCTTCTCGACCGTGGCGTTGCCGCCTTCCGCTGCCACCGGATCAAACGCGGTCGCACGCACCGTGATCACCTCGACCGGATCGCCCGACTGCACCGTCGCGATCGCGTTGCCTGCGTAGATCGGGCGCTCGAACGTGTCGGCCGACACCACCGCCGTGATCTCGGAGATCTGTGCGACATCCAGCTTCGCCGCAATGCGCGGCGCGATGTTCTTGCCGTAGGCCGTTGCCGGCGCAACGATGTGCGAGTAGCCGTTCGCGACGGTCATCACCGTCGCTTCGACGTTCTCGGCCAGACCGTCGGCCAGCTGCGGTGCATCGGCCAGCAGCACCTTCGACACACCCGAGATCTTCGCTGCTGCGTCCGCTGCCGCTTGTGCATCGTGTCCAGCAACGAGCACATGAACGTCGCCGCCGCCCACCACATTGAGCGCCTGTGCGGCCGCGACGGCATTCAGCGTCGCGGCCTTGATCGACGCGTTGTCGTGTTCCGCAATCACCAGAATCGTCATTTCTTTCCGCTCCCTGTTACAGCACCTTGGCTTCGGTCTTCAGCTTTGCGACCAGCGTCTGCACGTCCGGCACCTTCACGCCGGCTGCGCGCTTCGGCGGCTCGTTCACCTCGAGCACCTTCAGGCGCGGTGTCACATCCACGCCGAGGTCGTCGGGCTTCACGATGTCGAGCGGCTTCTTCTTCGCCTTCATGATGTTCGGCAGCGTCACGTAGCGCGGCTCGTTCAGGCGCAGATCCGTGGTGACGACGGCGGGCAGTTGAAGTGACAGCGTTTCCGCACCGCCGTCCACTTCACGCGCGACCGTCGCACGGCCGTCGGCGACCACGACCTTCGAGGCAAACGTCGCCTGCGGCAAACCCGCCAGCGCGGCCAGCATCTGCCCGGTCTGGTTCGAATCGTCGTCGATCGCCTGCTTGCCGAGGATCACCAGCTGCGGCTGCTCCTTGTCGACCAGCGCCTTCAACACCTTCGCGACGCCGAGCGGCTCGACGCCTTCATGCGATTCGACGAGGATCGCGCGATCCGCGCCGATCGCGAGCGCCGTGCGCAGCGTTTCCTGCGCCTGCGCGACGCCGACCGACACGGCCACCACTTCCGTCACGACGCCGGCCTCCTTCAACCGCACGGCCTCTTCCACCGCGATCTCGTCGAACGGGTTCATCGACATCTTCACGTTCGCGATATCGACGCCCGTCCGGTCGGATTTCACGCCGACTTTCACGTTTGCATCGACCACGCGTTTCACTGCCACGAGCGCTTTCAACTGCCTGTCTCCTGTTCCGTTGCGTGCGCCGCGCCGCGTCAGCGCGCGGTAAAGCCGCCGTCGATCACGAGCTCCGCGCCTGTGACGTAACGGCCCGCCGGCGACACGAGATACAGGATGCCGGCCGCGATGTCGCGCGGGCTGCCGATCTTCGCCATCGGCACGTTGGTCTGCATGTACTCGAAGGCGCGATCGGGGTCCTGCCCCATCTGGCGGAACGCGTCCTCGAGCATCGGCGTGCGGATGTAGCCGGGATGCACCGAGTTCGCACGGATGTTCTTCGCCGCGTACAGCATCGCATCGACCTTCGCCATCATCCGCACCGCCGCCTTCGACGCGTGATACGCGGGCACGTCGGGCCCGCCGACGATCCCGTACATCGACGACAGGTTCACGATCGAGCCACCGCCGGCCGCGTCGATATGCGGAATCGCCGCACGCGTGCACAGGAACACGCCGTTGACGTTCACGTCCTGCACGCGCTGCCATTGCGCGAGCGTGAGCTCGTGCGTCGGCACGTTGTGGCCTTCGATGCCCGCGTTGTTCACGAGCACGTCGAGGCGCCCGAAGCGCGCGACGATCTCGCCGAACACGCGTGCCACATCGGCCTCGTGCGTGACGTCGAGCGACCAGAACGCGGCCTGGCCGCCCTGTGCGCGGATTTCCTCGACCAGCGCTTCCGCCGGTTGCGACAGCACGTCGAGAATCGCGACGCTCGCGCCGGCGGCAGCCAGCGTGCGCGCGGTCTCCGCGCCGATGCCGCGCGCGCCGCCGGTGATCGCGGCCACCTTGCCGCGCAGGTCGAACAGGTCTTCGATGAGCTTCATGTCGTCTCCAGGGTTTTGTTCAGACAGGCCGCCCGCATCGAGGCCGGCCGTCAAGGGCATCCGGCGTTATCGCGTATTCCGCGTCGCAAGAAAATCGAGGCATTCCCGATTGAAATAGTCGGTGTGTTCCACCATCACCCAGTGGCCGCACCGGTTCATCAGCACGAAGCGCGCATCGCGGCAGCGTTCGAGGAACTTCAGCGCGCCGCCCACCGGATTGAAGCGGTCGTCCGTGCCCCAGAACCCGAGCACCGGCGTTCGCAGGTCGCCGAGCGCGTCGGTCAGATTCGGCACGCTCATCGTCGACAGCACTTCGGTCGGCTGTTCGACGCACACCTTCATCCGCTCGGTGACGAGCGCGTCGGTGACGATCGCCGGGTCGTGCACGAGCAGCGTCAGCAGCTCGCGCATCGTGTCGTCATTCATCTGGCGGTTGGTGAACAGCTTCACCATCCGCTGGATGCCCTCCATCCGGAAATAGGTGTCGCGATCCTCGACGCCGCCCGGCGCCATCATGATCAGCCCGTCGACGTCGTCCGGATGGTCGAGCGCGTACTTCAGCGCGATCGCGCCGCCGAGCGAGTTGCCGAACAGCACGGCCGGCCCGATGCCGAGCGCGGTCAGCTGCGCATGCAGCGCGCCGACGAAGAAATCGAGCGTATAGGCGACGTCGGACGGCTTCGACGACTGCCCGTAACCGGGCAGGTCGACGACGATCGCCCGATAGCCGGCCGCCGCGAACGCGGGCACGTTGTGCTTGAAGTTGCTGAAACCGCTGGCGCCCGGGCCGCTGCCGTGGATGAACACCACGGGCCGGCCTGCGCCCGCCTCGTAGTGGTGCAGGCGCAGGCCGCCCGGCACGTCGGTGAAGCTGCCGGCCGGCGGCGTCGTGGGGATCGTCATCGCGGGTTGTCTCCTTCGTCGTTCGATGGCTGTCTGCCACGATGATTGCGCCGCCGGCGCCGGCCGGCATCATCCTTTCAGACTACGAAGCCGCGCGCGCTTCTTCCTATCATCGGCCCACCGAAACGGAGGCAACGATGAACGGATTCGACTACAGCGGCAAGACGGTGCTCGTGACGGGCGGCACCAAGGGCATCGGGCGACGCATCGCCGAACGGTTTCTCGCGGCGGGCGCCCGCGTGTTCGTGTGCGGACGCAGCGCGCCCGACACGCCGCCCGCGGACGGCAGCCGCACGGCGACGTTCGTCGCGGCCGACCTGCGCGACATCGAACAGGTCGACGCGATGCTCGCGACGATCCGCGCCGCGGCCGGCCGCCTCGACGTGCTCGTCAACAACGCGGGCGGCTCGCCGTTCGCGCTCGCGGCCGATGCGTCGCCGCGCTTCACCGAATCGATCGTGCGGCTGAACCTGATCGCACCGCTGCAGCTCGCGCAGCGCGTGAACGCGATCATGCAGCCGCAGCCCGAAGGCGGCGTGATGCTGTTCATCGCGAGCGTCAGCGCGTCGCGGCCGTCGCCCGGCACGGCCGCGTACGGCGCCGCGAAAGCCGGCCTCGTCAACGCGGTCACGTCGCTCGCGGTCGAGTGGGCGCCGCGCGTGCGCGTGTGCGCGATCAGCCCGAGCCTCGTTCAGACCGAATCGGCCGCCGAAGGCCACTACGGCGACGACGATGCGCTCGACGCCATTCGCGCGACGATTCCCGCCGGCCGGCTCGCGACACCCGACGACGTCGCCGCCGCGTGCCTGTTCCTCGCATCGCCCGACGCGTCGTACACGTCGGGTGCGAACCTGCGGCTCGACGGCGGCGGCGAGCGGCCCGCGTTCCTGTCGGCCGCGCAGGCGGCCGCGCGCTGATGCACGCATGGCCAACCGTGCGGCGCGAATTGTTCGCCAGTCCTAGGGAAGTCATCTAGTTCATTTTGACGATTCCCTGCTACCGCGATCTCCCTACTCTGCCTCTCACGACAACACACACAGTCGACCGTCGTCGATACCCCAAGAGGAGACACCATGCATCAACGGATTTCGCGCCGTACCGACAAGCGGGCAACCGCCACGCTGTCGACGCTGGCCGCCGCGCTGCTCGCGTGTGCCGCTCCCGGCGCACATGCAGGCAGCACGATCGAGCTGGGCGCCGACACGACGCTGGACTACACGTTCACGCTCAGCTACGGCCTCGGCATGCGCACCCGCGCACCGAGCGGCAATCTCCTCACGCCGGCGAACATCAACGGCGACGACGGCGACCGCAACTTCGCGAAGAACAAGCTGATCGAGAACCAGGTCAGCCTGCTCGGCGAAGTGAACCTGAAGCACGACGACTGGGGCGTGTTCGTGCGCGCCGACACGTTCTACGACCAGGCGTATCGCCGCCCGAACTACAACGACGCGCCGGGCACCGTGAACCAGTCGGGCCAGTACAACAACTTCACGAGCGACGCGCGCTACTGGTCGGGCGGCCACACGACGCTGCTGGCCGCATACGCGTACAACACGTTCAAGATCGGCTCGACGAGCCTGAACGTGAAGGTCGGCGACCAGGTCGTCGCATGGGGCGAAAGCCTGTTCTTCCCGAACATCGCCGGCGCACAGGGGCCGTCCGACGCGACCAAGTCGTACATGGCCGGCGCCGAAGTGAAGGACATCCTGCTGCCGGTGCCGCAGATCTCGACGCAGTGGCAGATCACGCCGAACTTCAGCCTGCTCGGCTACTACCAGTTCTCGTACCAGCAGAACCGGCTGACCGCGCCCGGCACGTACTGGAGCTATTCGGACGTCACGGGCCCCGGCGCGCAGTTCATCATCGGCCCGGGCGGGATGATCATTCCGCGCGGCCCCGACGACAAGCCGAGCGCGCGCAACCAGTGGGGGATCGGCGCGCGCTTCCGCGTGCTCGGTGACACGGAGCTCGGCCTGTACCACCTGCACTACAACGACATGAACCCGAGCGTCGTCACGACCTACTTCCCGACGCTCCAGTACCAGCAGAAGTATTTCAGCAACATCAAGCTGACCGGCGCGAGCTTCTCGACGCAGGTCGGCCCGGTGAACGTCGCGGGCGAAGTGTCGTACCGCCAGGGCGCGGCCGTGCTCGTCAACACGCCGACCGGCCCGCAGTCCACCCGCGCGAACGTGCTGCAGACGAACCTGTCCGGCATCTACTCGATCGGGCCGAGCTTCCTCGCGAATTCGCAGTCGCTGATCGGCGAACTCACGTACGTGCATGCCGGCAGCATCTCCGAGCTCGACGGCTCGACCACGCTCGCAAATTCGCGCAATGCGCTCGCGATGGAGATCGCGTGGACGCTCAGCTACAAGAACGTGTTCAACGGCTGGGATCTCGACGTGCCGCTGACCTACACGCACGACCTGACGGGCACGTCGCCGCTCGCCGGCGCGCTCGGCTCGCTGACCGGCCAGGGCGACCACCGCGTGACGGCCGGCGTGACCTTCACGCGCCTGAGCAACCTGCAGCTGTCGCTCGTCTACGCGAAGTTCCTCGGCTCGCCGAACCCGGTCACGCGCCCGCTCGCGGATCGCGACTACGTGCTGGCCACGGCGACCTACCACTTCTGAGCGGCCCGGCCGCTCGTCATTCAGCACTATGAGGATCGATATGAAACGCATTCATCTCCCCCTCCTGCGCGCGTCGGTGATGGCCGCGTGCGCGGTCGTCGCGACGGCGTCGTACCCGAAGGTCACGCCGGACGACCTGAAGGCGCTCGACGGCCCGCTGACGCCGATGGGCGCGGTGCGCGCCGCGAGCAAGGACAGCGGCGTGCCCGAGTGGTCGGGCAAGTGGCTCGGCACGCCGCCGGACGTGCAGTACAAGCGCGGCACCCGCTACCCCGATCCGTTCGCGAGCGAGAAGCCGGTCGCGACGATCACCGCGGAGAACATGGCGCAGTACGCCGAGCACCTGACCGACGGCCAGAAGGCGATGTTCAAGCGCTACCCGGCCACGTTCAAGATCATCGTCTATCCGAGCCATCGCGACTTCCGCTACGCGGATGCCGTGTACAAGGACATCCGCACGTACGCACCGGATTCGACGATGACATCCGACGCGAACGGCCTCACGAACGCGCCGCCGACGGTGCCCTACCCGATCCCTAAAACGGCCGCCGAGCTGCTGTGGAACCAGCGCTTCTCGTCGGCGATCGGCGCCGAGCAGGCGACCTACGACCAGGCGGTCGTGTACTCGGACGGCAACATCGCATGGGGCAAGGTGCGCTACGACATCTACTCGCCGCGCAACTCAGGCAAGTACGACGTGAAGAGCGACCTGAACAACCGCACGTACTACCGCAACGCGACGGAGCTGCCGCTGTCCGACCGCGGCTCGCTGATCGTCGGCTTCACGAACTGGGACAAGGCCGGCGCGGACAACTCGTCGCGCACGTGGATGTACAACCCCGGCACGCGGCGCGTGCGCCAGGCGCCCGAGTACGGCTACGACCAGCCGCAGGGCCCGGGCGGCTTCCGCACCGTCGACGACGACCGCCTGTACAACGGCCCCGGCGACCGCTACGACTGGAAGATCGTCGGCAAGCGCGAGATCTACGTGCCGTACGACAACTACAAGGCGATGGACAGCTCGGTGAAGTACGCGGATCTGCTGACCAAGGGCCACGAGAACCCGTCGTATATTCGCTACGAGCTGCATCGCGTGTGGGTGCTGCAGGCGACGCTGAAGAGCAACTACCGCCACCAGTACGCGAAGCGCGTGCTGTACATCGACGAGGATTCGTGGATGACGCTGCTCGCCGACAACTACGACGCGCGCGGCCAGCTGTGGCGCACCAATGTCGCGACGACGCTGTACGCGTATGACGCGAAGGTGTTCTACCCAGGCGTCGTGTTCTTTCACGACCTGATCTCCGGCGCGTACATGGCCGACCGCCTGACCAACGAAGGGCCGATGCCGAAGCTCGACAACAGCCCGCAGTTCAACGAGGCGTACTTCTCGCCCGACGCGATCCGCAGTTCGGGTAACTAAGCAACCCGCCGACGCGGCATGCCCGCGTCCCACGCGCCGGAGCGTCGCTCCGGCGCCCGGCGCCGCCCGCGACGGCGGCCTGTTCCATTCGATTCATTCGAGATTCGAGGGCCCTTTCATGTCTTCCCGCCTGCATACGACGCTCGGCGACGAGCTGTACGCCGCATGGCACGCGCGTGCGCCGGTCGCGCCGCTGTCGAGCCGCCCGCGCCGCCTGTCGCTCGACGACGCGTACCGCATCCAGCAGCGCTTCATCGAACGCCGCATCGAACACGGCGAGGCCGTGGTCGGCAAGAAGATCGGCGTGACGAGCCAGGCCGTGCAGGACATGCTGAACGTGCGCCAGCCCGATTTCGGCATCCTGCTGTCGGGCATGCACTACGCGGCCGGCGAAGCGATCGCCGCCGATACGCTGATCGCGCCGCGCGCCGAGGGCGAGATCGCGTTCCTCCTCGCGCGCGACCTGCGCGGCCCCGGCATCGACCGCACCGACGTGATCGCCGCGGCGGCCGCCGTCGCGCCCTGCTTCGAGATCGTCGATTCGCGCATCCGCGACTGGGCGATCCGCATCGAGGACACCGTCGCCGACAACGCATCGTGCGGCGTGTACGTGCTCGGCGATGCGCGCGTCGATCCGCGCACGCTCGATCTCGCCGCATGCGAGATGACGATCGACAAGAACGGCGAGCAAGTCGCGCAGGGCCGCGGCGACGCGGCGCTCGGCCACCCCGCCGACGCGGTCGCGTGGCTCGCGAACACGCTCGCCGCGTACGACGTGCCGCTGCTCGCCGGCGAGATCGTGCTGTCGGGCTCGCTAGCGAAACTGATTCCGGTCACGGCCGGCGACGCGCTGTCGATGCACATCTCCGGCATCGGCAGCTGCGACGTCCGCTTTATCTAAAGGAACCACCCTGATGAAGAAAATCAAATGCGCATTGATCGGGCCCGGCAACATCGGCACCGACCTGCTCTACAAGCTGCGCCGCTCGCCGGTGCTCGAACCCGTGTGGATGGTCGGTGTCGATCCGGCGTCCGACGGCCTCGCGCGGGCGCGCGAGTTCGGCCTGAAGACCACCGACAAGGGCGTCGACGGGCTGCTGCCGCACGTGGCCGCCGACGACATCCGCATCGCGTTCGACGCGACCTCGGCGTACGTGCACCGCGACAACTCCGACAAGCTCACCGCGCTCGGCGTGAAGATGATCGACCTCACACCCGCCGCGATCGGGCCGTACTGCGTGCCGCCGGTGAACCTCGACGCGCATCTCGACAGCGCACAGGCAAACGTGAACATGGTCACGTGCGGCGGCCAGGCGACGATCCCGATGGTGTACGCGGTATCGCGCGTGCAGCCGGTCGCGTACGGCGAGATCGTCGCGACCGTGTCGTCGCGCTCGGTCGGCCCCGGCACGCGCAAGAACATCGACGAATTCACGCGCACGACGTCCGGTGCGATCGAACAGGTCGGCGGCGCACGCAAGGGCAAGGCGATCATCGTGATCAACCCGGCCGAGCCGCCGCTGATCATGCGCGACACGATCCATTGCCTGACCGACGGCCCGCCCGACGTCGATGCGATCACCGCGTCCGTGCATGCGATGGTCAAGGAAGTGCAGCGCTACGTGCCGGGCTATACGCTGAAGAACGGCCCCGTGTTCGACGGCAATCGCGTGTCCGTCTTCATGGAAGTCGAAGGGCTCGGCGATTACCTGCCGAAGTACGCGGGCAACCTCGACATCATGACCGCCGCCGCGGCCGCCACGGCCGAGCGTTTCGCCGAACAGATGCTGGCCGCGACGGCCGCCACCGCTTGAGTTGAGGAGCCACGCGATGTCACTTGCAGGCAAGAAGATCACCGTTCACGACATGTCGCTGCGCGACGGGATGCACCCGAAGCGCCACCAGATCACGCTCGACCAGATGCGCAACATCGCGCGCGGGCTCGACGCGGCCGGCGTGCCGCTGATCGAGGTCACGCACGGCGACGGGCTCGGCGGCGCGTCGGTCAACTACGGGTTCCCCGCGCACACCGACGAGGCATACCTCAGCGCCGTGATTCCGGAGCTGAAGCAGGCGAAGGTGTCGGCGCTGCTGCTGCCGGGTATCGGCACCGTCGAGCATCTGCGCATGGCGCACGAACTCGGCGTCGGCACGATCCGCGTCGCGACGCACTGCACCGAGGCGGACGTGTCGGAGCAGCACATCGGCCTCGCGCGCACGCTCGGGCTCGATACGGTCGGCTTTCTGATGATGGCGCACATGTCGTCGCCGGAGCAGCTCGTCGTGCAGGCGAAGCTGATGGAGTCGTATGGCGCGAACTGCATCTACATCACCGATTCGGCCGGCCACATGCTGCCCGACGACGTGACCGCGCGGATCAGCCAGGTGCGCGACGCGCTGAAGCCGGAGACGGAGCTCGGCTTCCACGGCCACCACAACCTCGCGATGGGCGTCGCGAACTCGGTCGCGGCGGTTGCCGCCGGCGCGAACCGGATCGATGCGGCCGCGGCCGGCCTCGGCGCCGGCGCGGGCAACACGCCGATGGAAGTGTTCGTCGCGGTGTGCGACCGGATGGGGATCGAGACGGGTGTCGACGTGTTCGCGATCTCGGACGTCGCCGAGGATCTCGTCGTGCCGATCATGGACGCGCCGATCCGCCTCGACCGCGATGCGCTGACGCTCGGCTATGCGGGCGTCTACTCGTCGTTCCTGCTGTTCGCGAAGCGCGCGGAAGCGAAGTACGGGATTCCCGCGCGCGACATCCTCGTCGAGCTGGGGCGGCAGCGGCTCGTCGGCGGGCAGGAGGACATGATCGAGGATGCGGCGCTGACGATGGTGCGGGCGCGGGCAGTGGCGGCCTGAGCGAACGCGGCCGGCATTCGTCCGGAAGCGGCGGGGAGCGGGGCGCGAGCCCCGTTTTCATTTCGGATGCGCGGATCGAGTCCCCTCGATCACGCATCGCCCGCCGACTTCAGCGATGCTTCCCGCCGTGCCGCTTGCGCCGATGCGCTTCACGCGCCTGCAACAGCGACGGCATCAGTTCCTCGATGTATTGCCGCGCCTGCCCGCGCGTCACGATCTCGCTGAAGCGCTGATGGGCCTTGTCATGGCCGACCAGCGCCGCATGCGCTTTCTTCAGGATGTGCAGATACGCGATCAGGCTCGTACCGTCGCGCACGGGCAGCGCATCGCGCGGGTCGAAGGCCGGTGTCGTACTCATGATCCGATCCTTTGCGGGCAGTCGCCGCGGCACGTCGTGGAGACGAGCGCCAGCAGGTCGTTCGCGAGGCGGTCGCGATCCGTCAGCGGCGCGAGGCCGAACAGCCGCTCGAGCGTCGCGGCAACCGACGCATGATCGTACGGCGTGTGATCGACCTGCCCGGCCGCGACCCACGGCGAAATCACGATCGCCGGCACTCGCACGCCGTACACGTCGAACCCGAAGCCGCTCGCGTTCAGCGTCGCCGCCGCGCCGTCGTTCGGCGGCGGCGCGGCGCCCGGCCTGACCGAATCGTAGAAGCCGCCGTGCTCGTCGTAACAGATCACGAGCAGGCTGCTGTTCCACACCGGCGAATTGCGGATCGCGTTGTACACGCGCGCGGCGAGCTGGTCGCCACCGGCGAGGCCGTCCATCGGGTGTTGCGAGCTGCCGTTCTGGTAAGTGCCGTGCACGATGTCGCCGTAACCGGGCTCGATGAACGTGTAGCGCGCCGTATAGCCGGCCGCGAGATCGGCCTCGAAATGCGCGAGGTCGTCGATGTCGAAGAAGCTGATGCCCTTCAGCGACGCAACCTGCGGCACGTGGCCGAGCGGGTCGCCGGTCTGGTCCTGGTAGATGCGCCAGTTGTCGTCGCCGAGCGCGGCGAAGATCGACCCCTTCGGATACGGAAAGCCGTTGAACGCGTCCCATCCGGCCATTTCTTCCTTGGTCGGCGAATGGTCGAGCCCGGCCGACGACGCACCGTGCAGGTAAAAACGATTCGGCCAGGTCGGCCCTGGCATCGACGCATGCCACGCGTCGCACAGCACGAACGCGTTCGCGAGCGCGTGCAGCGACGGCGCCCGCGTCGCGATATCGACACCCTGCATGATCTTGCCCGCGTCGGCCGGCTGCGGCGGCGTGCCTTCGGAATGCGAGGTCGCGTAGTTCGACACGAACCCGGTGTTGACGACCGGCGGATACGGCTGCCCTTTGACGAACGGCACGCCCGCGCCGCACAGCTGCTCGAGCACGTCCGCGAATTCGTGGCACGGATCGGTCGGCATCCGGTCGGGCGCGCCGCCGCCGAACGGATAGACCGCATCGCCGTACGCGTTGCTGTTACCCGGCGACGCGGCGACGATGTCGGGATAGCCCGACAGCGCGAACAGGTGATCGAAGGAACGGTTCTCGAGCATCAGCACGAACACGTGCTGGATGCGGTCCTGAACCGACGGGGATGCGGGGGCTGCGTCTGCACTCATGGCGCCTCCTGGCGTCGCGCGACGAAAGTCCTGCTGGCACGGTCGTTGGCCCGCTGAAAGCTGCTGAAGGGATTGAAAGCCGCGGCGCGGGCCGCGAATTGCCGACGAGTGTACGACCGCCCCGGCCCGCGCGTAAAGCCGCACGCGAACCGTGTGGCGGCGCGTGCGTTCGGCCGCTTGCCGGCCCGTTGCACGAGGCCCTGCCAGACTGGGCGTCGACCATTTCAACTTCATCGTCGACCGTACGAGCAGGTCGCATCACGCGCCGACCGCCGAGACGACCGTCGATGACGATGCGTTTCGCCGGCTCGTGCGATTCGTGACGGGGGGATTGTCGGCGCGCGGGGCCGACGTGAAGCTGCGGCAGAACCGCGCGCGTGGCGCCGGCTTGCCGGCTCGCGTATCTCGACATGCTGACCGGCACGGATGTCGCCGACGACATCCGCGGGCTCGATACGCGCTTCCTGGTGATCGTCGGCGACAAGGATCCGGGGCTCGACGCCGCGGCGATGCAGGCGACCTTTCTCGCGTGGCATCCGAACGCGCGGCTCGTGACGATACCGAATTGCGGGCATTACCCGATGCAGGCATGTCCGCCGTATGTCGCGATGATCGTCGAGGATTTCCTACGGGACGCGGCCGCCTGAGCGTTGCGCACGCGCGGCGGCCGGTAAAGGCGGTATTGGCCGCCGCGGCATGACGATGCCGGTGGCGACCGGCGGACGGCACGCGATGTGTCGTCCACCCGGTTCATCCGGCCTCGTCGGCCGGACGGGATTCGATCGGCGAGGCGGTGCTGCGTGCCCGCGCCGATCGTTGCCGCTTAACGGCGCGGCTGGCCGGTGCGCGGCGGACGCGGCGAATTCGCGTCCTTGTGACGGAAGTTGATGCGGCCCTTGGTGAGGTCATAGACCGACAGTTCCAGCGTCACGCGATCGCCCGCGAGAATGCGGATGTGGTTCTTGCGCATGCGGCCCGACGCGTACGCGCCGACCACGACGCCGTTTTCCAGCGTGACACGGTATTTGCTGTCCGGCAGCACTTCGTCGACGATTCCGTCCAGTTCCAGCAGTTCTTCTTTTGCCAAACCAATTCCTCCAGACAAGGTAATTGACCGCGGCCGCGGCGATCTGCCCGGCGCCGTGCCCCACAACGGGACGGCGGCCGGCAGGCTGCCGGGGATCGGTTCGTTCAGACGGGCCCAGGGCCTGTCTTGCGATCGGAGCCCGGCGCGTTGCGGCGTTCAGGCGGTCGGTGGCGGCGGCGCATGGAGCGCCGCGCAAGTCGGGACCGCGCCTGCAACGGCATGGCGTCGGTCTGCTCGGGTTGATGCGTTGAAGCGGTGATGCGCTCGCGAAGCGGCGAGCGCTTCACGAAGGCGTTGCGTCGCACGCGGGTCGCGCATGCGATGAGGGAGGCGTCACGACCGATGCATCGCGGATGTCGCGATGCATCGGTCGTGCGCATCGGAAACGCGCCGGCTGCCGCCAAAGCGGCGCCCTGCGCGCCAATCCATCCGGCAGCGGCCACCGCGTGGCGGCCGTTGCCGATGCGACTTACTGCGGCGTGATGTTCGACGCTTGCAGACCCTTCGGGCCGCGCTTCACTTCGAAGCTGACCTTCTGGCCTTCGGCCAGGGTCTTGAAGCCCGTGCCGCGAATTTCCGAGAAATGGGCGAACAGATCGTCGCCGCCGTTGTCCGGGGAAATGAAACCAAAGCCCTTGGTTTCGTTGAACCACTTGACGGTACCGGTATCCACAAATACTTCCTTAATACAAATGACGAATAATTGAACATGCGCCCGCGACGGGCACATAAAGAATCAAAAGAGGGAGAGACCAACGACCGCCGCACGGAGTGCGGCCAATGATGAGCAATCGAACTTCTTGAACACTTCGGTCATGGACACTACGCGCGAGTGGCCGTTTCGTCAAGTGTTTTTGATGCGGCGCACAAGCCCCCCTCCGGGTGCGCCTTACGCAGCGGGGGTTGCCGGCCGACGGCACGTATTTCGATGCGCCCCCTTTTTCGGCCGGCCCGCCGGTTTTTACTGCGGCTCGAACACGTGATGCAGCGCCGGCGGCGCGGCGCCTTCGCGAATCCGCATTTCGAATGCCTTGCGCGCGACGCTCGTCGGCCGCACGTCCGCCACGTCCAGATAGAACTGCGAATACCAGTCGCGCATCTGGTACAGCGGCCCATCGCCTTCGCACAGCAGCGGGTTGTCGATCCGCGTCTTGCTGTGCCAGATGTCGACGTCCTCGTAGAACGCGCGCTGCGCTTCCTTCACGTACGCGTTCGCGATCTCCATGTTCTGCGCGTCGGTCAGCCCGGCCACCTTCTTCACGATCACGCCGTAACGCAGCTCGAAGCTGTTCATGTCGATCGGCACGTGGCAGTTCAGCAGCACCGAGTGGATCGGCTGCCCGCCGCTCTGCCCCGTCATCTGCGTGATGTGCACGGCCGGCCCGAAATACGTCGACAGCGCGGTCAGCGCATCACCGCCGAGTTTCTCGCTGCGGCCGACCATCAGCTGCGTCGCCTTGTGATCCTCGAACAGGTTCGCGAAATAGTCGATCGGCGCGCGATGCACGGTCGCGAAGTGCGCGACGTCCGAGATGTTGTCGACCAGCTCGCGGCAGTTGGCCTGGATCACCATCTTGTCGACGACCCAGTCCGACCATTCGTCGGAGAAGCACACGTCGAGCCGCGGAATCGCGACTTCCGGCGGCGGCGCGTTGCCTTCCGGGTCGTTCCACACGAACAGCAGGTTGTTTTCCTCGCAGGTCGGCCAGGCGCCGATGCGCGCCTTCGGCGGGATCCGCTTGCAGTACGGGATCGATGCGCACTGCCCTTCGCCGCTCCACGCCCAGCCGTGGAACGGGCACACGAGGTGGTCGCCCTGCACCGTGCCGAGGCTCAGGTCGGCGCCCATGTGCGGGCAGTAGGCGTCGACGACGTTGACCTTGCCGGTCGAATCGGCGAACGCGGCGAGCTTGCGGCCGAACGCGTTCAGCGTGTGCGGCTTGCCGTCCTTGAAATCGAGGGCGAGCCCGAGGCAGTGCCAGCCGCGCGCATAGCGCTGTGCGAGCGGCTGGGCTTCGATCTTGTAAGGGCGTGCGGACATGTGGGTTGACTCCTCTTGTGGAGAGCGCGCGTGCGCCGTGCGGGCCGCGGCCGATTTCCTTGATGAAGCGGGCGCACGGGAACGGAACGGCGGCGGGATCGTGGGAAGCGGTCATCGGGGCGTGGGGCGGGCGGCCGGCATCGGGCCGCG
>NZ_JAAGPC010000119.1:0-26956 GCF_017104595.1 Burkholderia sp. Tr-20390
CTGGCCGGCTGCGCGACGTCGTCGATCGATCTGGCGCCGGAGGCGTCCGACCGCCCGTGGCAGCCGCAAACGTCCGCCGCAGGCGACATCGTGCCTGGCCCGCCGCGCGCGTCCGCGCCAGGTTCGCACGACTACACGCTGCCCGCCTCGCCGGCGCTCGCGTCGGTCTCGCCGCCGGCCGCGCTCGATGCCGCGCACGCGTACACGCTGCCCGAGCTGATCGATCTCGCGGAATCGGCGAACCCGTTGACCCGTATCGCGTGGAACGACGCGCGCAACGCCGCGCTCGCGGTCGGCCTGGCCAAGACGGCCTACCTGCCGAAGCTGTCCGCGACGGCCATGGGCGGCTACCAGGCAAACCACGGGTCGACGTCGTCGTTCCTCGGCGACTCGTCGAGCAACTCCACCGTGCACGGCACCATCTCGGCGCTGTCGCTGCAATGGCTGCTGTTCGATTTCGGCGGCCGCGCGGCGCGCGTCGAAGCGGCCGAACAGGCGTCGATCGCGTCGAACGTCGCGTTCACGGCCGTTCACCAGCAGGTGATCCACGACGTGACCGTCGCGTACTACCGCTACGAAGCCGCACGCTCGCGCGCGCTCAGCGCCCAGCAGGGCCTCGCGAACGCGGACGCGATCCTCGCTGCCTCCCGCGCGCGGCTCAAGCACGGCGTCGGCACGGTCGTCGAACTCGCACAGGCGACGCAGAACCGCGCACAGGCCAACCTCGCGCTCGTGCAGGCGAACGGCACGGAGAGCGACGGCTACCTCGCCCTCGTCTCCGCGCTCGGCATCTCGCCGCTGTCGAAGCCAACCGTCGCCGCGCTGCCGAAGCGGCCGCTGCCGCCCTCGCTCGGCTCGTCGGTCGACGCGATCGTGTCGGATGCGATCGCGCGCCGCCCCGACCTGCAGGGCGCGTTCGCGCTCGAAAAGGCCAATCGCGCGAAGATCAAGGCCGCGGAAGCCGCGTTCATGCCGAAGATTTTCCTGTCCGCGTCGACGTCGTACGCGAGCGGCGGCACGTCCATCTCCGCGCTGCCCGCGATCGGCGACCAGGCGCCGACCGTCAATCTGAACGGCAGCCGCTACGGCGGCGGCGTGTTCCTCGGCGTGACGATTCCGCTGTACGACGGCGGGCTGCGCTCGGCCGTGCTGATGCAGGCGCGTAACGACGCGGAAAGCGCCTCCGCGCGCCTCACGCGAACCAAGGAGGAAGCGGTCCGCCAGGTGGTCGCCGCGCAGAACGCGGTACAGACGAGCCTGGCGTCGCACGACGCCGCGAAGGCGCTCGTCGATGCCGCGCAGACGAGTTACGACGCGGCGCTGACCGCGTACCGGAACGGCGTCGGTTCGGTCACCGATGCGACGATTGCGCAAAGCCAGTTGCTCGCCGCCCGCAACGCGGAGGTCGACAGCTATGCCGGTGCACTGTCGGCCGCTGCCGCGCTCGCGCTTGCGACGGGAACGATCGGCTCGGCGCAGTAGCGCGGCCGCCGCGAGGCGGTTGACGCCTGCGCTCGCCGCCCACTAGAATGCCGCCCATTCTTCCTTCAGGAACCATCGTGGACAGTTGCAGCACTCCGTTGCGTGCGCCGCTTGCCGCCTGAACGCCTGTCCGACGCAGTTCTCCTGCCCGGCTCGCGTTCCGCGAGCCGCACGCCTCCCGTTTCACACTGAATGACGCATTCGCGCGGTACAGTACCGCGCGATGACGGCTATCTTCGTGCCGCCTTCGGCCTTGCGCCGCAGCGACGCGAAACGGCACGCGCTTCTTGCACGGCAGGACAACCATGACTTTCGATTTCGCACTTCGTCTTTTCACCGCGTTCGCCTGCGGCGTCGCCATCGGCCTCGAACGCCAGATGCGCCAGCGCACGGCCGGCCTGCGCACGATCACGCTCGTCGCGAGCGGTGCGTGCCTGTTCGTCACGCTCGGCGTGCTGACCGGCAACGGCGTCGCGGGCGTCACGCAGATCGCCGCCTACGTCGTGTCGGGCGTCGGCTTCCTCGGCGGCGGTGTGATCATGCGCGACAAGGGCTCGATCCAGGGCATCAACACCGCCGCGACGCTGTGGTGCTCGGCCGCCGTCGGCGTGCTGTCCGGTTCCGGTCATTACGTGCCGGCGCTCGCCGGCACCGGCGTCGTGCTGGTCACCAATACGCTGTTGCGCAGCGTCAGCCAGGCGATCAACGCGACGCCGGTATCGAACGCCGATCTCGTGCGCGAATACCAGATCACCGTGATCTGCCTGGCCTCCGATGAAGTGCACATCCGCACGCTGCTGTCGAACTCGATGTATGCGAAGCCGCTGTCGTTCCAGAGCCTCACGAGCGAGGACGTGCCCGACCAGCCGGACCGGCTGAAGGTGACTGCGACACTGAAGCTGCATCCGAAGGATCAGCAGAAGCTCGAGCAGATCGCGAGCCGGATGAGCATGGAGAAGAGCATTTCCAGCGTGAGCTGGACCGCGAAGGAAGCGGAGCCGATGATGGAGTGAGCGGCCCGGCGGCAGCTGCATATTGCGCTGCCGCCTTCACGCCCTGTCAGGGCGTCTCGATCAGCCCGGCCGAGATGGCCTTGACGACGGCCTGGACCTTGTTCGTCGCGCCCAGCTTTTCGAGGATGTTGTTGACGTGGAAGTTGACCGTCCGCTCCGAGATGCTGAGGATCTGCCCGATTTCGCACGCGGTCTTGCCCTCGGCCGTCCAGCACAGCACCTCGCGCTCGCGCGCGGTCAGCGTGACGGCCGCCGCCGGCGCCAGCTTCGGCACCATGAAGCGGCTCATCAGCGAATGCGACAGGTTCGCGAGCCAGTTGGTCTGCAACGTCAGCATGTTGATCTCGGCCGGCGTCAGCCGGTCGGCATGGCGGGCGATGCTCAGCAGGCCGAACGCACCGCGGGGCGCCCAGCTCGACTGCGCGACGCCCACCGACAACCCGAAATCACGGGCGTCCTGCCACAGCGGGCACGGTTCGATCCGGTCGACGTCCGGCCAGACGATCATGTTGGTGCTGAGCGCGCCGTCGCGAACCGTCGAGTCGATCTCGATGTAGTTCTGCGCCTGGTAGTGCGCCATCCAGCCGTCCGGATAGGTATCGAAGATCGCGACCGCGGGCTTCGATACGGGCAGCGGGACGCGAATTCCGTAACAGCAGTATTCGAATCCCAGCCGCTTGGAATAGGCGGCGATCCGCTGGAAGAGCTGCTGCTCGTCTTCCGCGGCGCTGAATTGTTGATAGGCATCCTGCCAGCGCAGTTCCATTCATTCTCCGACAACGTCACGCTGTCATACTTGTCAGGTTCCAGACCCGTTCGAGGCTGATACATTCCGCGCATGACTTCACCTTTGCTGCACTCGGTCCCCGGCCCGTCCCCGGACGGCTACGTACGCCTGTCAGAAAGCGCACTAGCCGTGCTTGCGCTCGACCATGTCGCAAGCGGCCTCGACGCATCGCTGCTCGAGGAATTGCGCGACAGCGCCATCGACGCGCGCCTCGCCGGCTACACCGAATGGCACCGCCCGGCCAGTGCCGGCGTCGCTTACGTGACGATCGGCTGGGACTGGTACCTCGAACGTGCGACGGGCGCGTTCGTGATCGCGGGCGGCGACGTCCGCAGCAACGTGATGGTCACCGACGCCACGGGCGCCGACATCGGCATGGTCCGCACGGCCGCCGCACTCGCCGCACGGCTCGCGTGCATCGACTGGCCCGCCGCGGTCGCGTCGGCCCTGCTCGGGCACAACGACGCCTATCATGCCGGTCCGACGCTCCAGTGACAACTGGCTGCGCCTCTATTCCTCTGACAATTTCCGCCATGCTGGCGCTCTTTATAAGCAAAAGCGCCACGGTTTTCAATCCCGTTGATCAAGAAACCGTTACCACGTCCTAAACAGCGTCTTTCCGACGCGATCCTGTAAGAGTTACCAGTTACAGCCTCCTCGTGCTGCGCGATGTAATGCATGCATACAAAAGCACAGATCCGAGGACACCATGCGGACCTTCGTTCACGAGGAAGGGCGGTTGCCACACGAACTTGCGGCGGATCTAGGGCGCTACCGGCGCCGTGTGTTCGTCGAGCAGCTCGGCTGGGCTCTCCCGTCGGCGAACGAAAGCTTCGAGCGCGACCAGTTCGATCGCGACGATACCGTGTACGTGTTCGCGCGGAACGCCGGCGGCGACATGTGCGGATGTGCGCGCCTGCTGCCGACGACGCGCCCGTATCTGCTGAAGTCGCTGTTCGCCGACCTGATCGCCGAAGACATGCCGCTGCCGCAATCGGCCGCCGTCTGGGAGTTGTCCCGGTTTGCGGCAACCGACGACGAAGGCGGGCCGGGCAATGCCGAATGGGCCGTGCGCCCGATGCTCGCAGCCGTCGTCGAATGCGCGGCGCAGCTTGGCGCGCGGCAGTTGATCGGCGTGACGTTCGCGAGCATGGAACGGCTGTTCCGCCGGATCGGCATACACGCGCACCGCGCAGGCCCGCCGAAGCAGGTTGACGGACGTCTGGTGGTCGCGTGTTGGATCGACATCGATCCGCAAACGTTTGCCGCACTAGGAATCGAGCCGGGGCAGGCCGCCCGGCAAGCCATCGCCGCCTGAACCGGAACGCGCGTTTCTGTCCGGGCGGTATCGTAACGAAGGAGAATCAACGTGGACCAGTCTCAGGTCTTTCGCGCGATGATGCCCGGGTTGACGAGCGCCAACGGCGCCCGCATCGCGGTCGCCTACCCGTCGTTTCCCCGGCCGCTGCCGCTCGTGCGGCTCGACCGCCGCGGGCTCGTGTTCCGTGCGGCCGGCGCCGCGCCGCTCGTCTGCGGGTTGCCGCGCGCGGCGACGCTGCTGGTCGCGGACGAGCCGCTCTGCTCGCTGCGCCTCGTGATCCGCGACATCGCGCCGGCTGGCGAAGGCCGGCATGACCTGACGATGCAGCCATCCGGCGCCGCCGGCGACGAATTGCTGTGGCACGCGTTGCGTGATCGCGAGCCCTACCGCCAGATTCAGCAGCCGCTTGCGCCCGTCGACGCGTCCATCGCCACTGACGGCGACCCGCACACGTCGGCCGGCGAAGCAGCGCCGCGCCCGTCGCGCAGCGCGGCCTTCCGGCTGCCGTGCCACAGCGACGCGCTGTTCTTTGCCGACTGGCTCGAATATCACTTCGACGAACTCCGTGCGCTGTCGCAACAGCATGGGCCGCAACTGCAGCTCAACCAGCTCGAGCGGCAGGTGGCCGACGACGAGGTCGGCGTGCGCTTCGTCTACGACATCGATGGCCATGCGACGCGGCATGCGCTGACCGACTGCGCGCGCGAGGCCTGCGCATGGATCGAGACGGAGATGCGCGACAAGTACGCGTTACCGGTCGCGCAGGAGCGTTTCAGCGCGTTTGCGGCGCACGCCCGGGCAGGCGGCATGTGAGTGCGATGCAACAGAAAGTTGTATCGATACAACTAGGGCTTGCCATGCCTCGGGTTTTCCCTTAAATTTACGTCTGTCTCCTCCATGTCTCCAAACATGGATTCAGCCCGCTCAATGTAGCGGGCTTTTTCTTGCCTGCGTGAATAACGGGGGACAGATCTCCTTCCACCCCGCCTAACCTGCCGGGCGCACACCAGACGGCCACGGCCAGTAGTGGTGTACCGCAAATATCAGCGCCACCACCCCGATCACGACCAGCAGCAGGTACAACCAGCCGTTTTTGGTCGTTGGCAGATCCACCAGCGCACTCACGTCGCCCGTCAGGGCCGCCAACGCGACCATGCCGAGTCCGACCAGCACCATCGTTCCCTTGGCCACCCATCCAAAGGCAACCTCCAACGCGCCCGCCCATCGCGACTGGCGATAAGGGCCGGTAACCGGCCGACGGAGATCGGGCTTACTCATTTGCGCCCTCTCGCCCGGGATCGGCACGTCGGCCCATCGATCGACAGACTGACGCGAAAACAGCACGTCGAAGGTTGTCCTGACAAGCACCGGCTGCAATGGGGTGCGCGCATTTGATCGGGAGCGTCATGTTTTTTTCTTTCACGAGACGAGGTTCGGCGGTTCGATTCGTTTGGCCGGAAGGAGCCCATATCGTTCGATACGATGGGCCTGCGCCGAAGCGCGCTCCGTTCGTCACACGCAATCCGGATCGGCCGGCTTATCATTGACCGGCCCGCCACTCGCCCCCGAGGCCATCTTGCACGCCCATCTGCGCATTGCCCGCCCGGTCAGCAACCTCGCCCGCACCGAGCGCATGTATCGCGACGCCCTCGAGTTGTCCGTTCTTGCGCGCTTTGAAGATCACGACGGGTTTTCCGGCGTGATGCTCGGGCGCGACGGCCTCGACTATCACTTCGAATTCACGCATTGCCCCGACCATCCGATCGCGCCGTCACCGACGCCCGAAGACCTGATCGTGTTCTACCTGCCCGATCGGCCGGAATGGGAGGCTGCATGCGCGCGCGCCACAGAACATGGCTTCATGCCGGTGACGTCGTTCAATCCGTACTGGGAAATATCCGGCCAGACCTTCGAGGATGCCGACGGCTACCGGATCGTGCTGCAGAACGGCACATGGCGCTGACAGGCGAACACGCGTGAACCGTTACGCGCCGGCCAGGCCGGCGGCGCGAGCGGCATACACGACGTGCCGACGCAGCGCGTGCCCTTCCGGCAACGCAGGATGGTCGAAATCACGCGCGGGCTGATGCTGCATGCCGAGCCGCTGCATCACGTGCCGTGATCGCAGGTTGGTGTCGGCCGTCCACGCGAAGATCTCGCCGAGCCCGATCCGGTCGAACCCGTCGGCCAATGCGGCAGCGGCCGCTTCGGCAACGTAGCCATGCCCCCAGGCGTGACGCGCCTGCCGCCACATGATCTCGACGCACGGCGCCATCGGATGCGTTGCTCGCGCTTCGTGCGACAGGCCGCACACCCCGATCAGCGTCGCGTCGGCACGGCGCTCGATGGCCCATGGGCCGAAACCGTATGCCTCGAAATGCGCGTCGAAGCGCGCGATGACGTCGCTCGCCTCGTCAACGGACATCGGGCCGCGCGAGCCATGCGGTCACGTCCGGATCCTCATGCATCGCCGACAGCGCGCCCGCATCCGTCGGCCGCCAGCGACGCAGCGTCAAGCGCTCGGTTTCAAGCTTCGACGGTGTGGACATAGGGGCGATGGATCGTTCTGGCGGCATAACGCAAGTGCCGTCACAAACCTGAAAGCGGAACGGATGGAGGGAAATGAAAATCGTCGCCTTTGCCGGCGACGATCCAGGGAACAGATGACGAGAAACGGGCGCCGGTGCACCCGCGGCGGTTACTCGTTTTCCTCGAAGTAGTGCCCAAACTTCGTCTGCTTCGTGCGGATATAACGCTCGTTTTCCTCGCGCACGGGCACCGCAAGCGCCACGCGTTCGCAAACCGGAATACCGTGCTTCGCGAGCGTGTCGAACTTCGCCGGGTTGTTGCTCATCAGCCGCACCGACGTCACGCCAAGAATCCGGAGAATCGCGGCGGCAGAGTCGTATTCGCGGGCGTCGTCAGGCAGGCCGAGGTCGAGGTTCGCCTCGACGGTGTCGCGCCCCTGCTCCTGCAGCGCGTAAGCGCGGATCTTGTTGCTCAGGCCGATCCCGCGCCCTTCGTGGCCGCGCAGATACAGCAGCACGCCGCGGTCTTCGGCCGCGATGTAACGCAATGCAAGATCGAGCTGCTCGCCGCAGTCGCAGCGGTACGAGCCGAATACATCGCCGGTCAGGCACTCAGAATGAAGGCGCGTCAGCACGGACTGCTCGCCGGCAACGTCGCCCATCACGAGCGCGAGATGTTCGGCATCGCTGCCCGATACGCGGAAAGCGTACGACGTGAACGTACCGTAACGCGTGGGCAGCGACGCGGTAGCGACGAGCGTCACGCACTCGTCGGCCTGGCCATTGCCCGGCGTGGGCGATTGGGGACGCGAAGACATCATGAATTCAATCGAAACGTTCAGGAATGTAGGAGTTGTGTGGATAGTGCGTGACCGGAGTTTACCGCTAATCTGGAATCGTCACGCGACTGCCGCCACCTGCGCGGCTATACTGGGCTCATCGGGTGACAAGCATCACACCCTGCCTGCCCAGCATCGACCTGCACACGGAGAAAGCGAATGAGTACGACTGTCGCGCAACTTCTCAAGGCCAAGCCGGATTCGGGCCGCACCATCTACACCGTCACGAAGAGCGACCTCGTCTACGACGCCATCAAGCTGATGGCCGAAAAGGGCATCGGCGCGCTACTGGTCGTGGACGGCGACGACATCGCGGGCATCGTCACCGAGCGCGACTACGCGCGCAAGGTGGTCCTGCAGGACCGCTCGTCGAAAGCCACCCGCGTCGAGGAAATCATGACGGCGAAGGTACGCTACGTCGAACCGTCGCAATCCACCGACGAGTGCATGGCGCTGATGACCGAGCACCGGATGCGCCACCTGCCCGTCCTCGACGGCGGCAAGCTGGTCGGCCTCATCTCGATCGGCGACCTCGTCAAGAGCGTGATTGCCGATCAGCAGTTCACGATCAGCCAGCTCGAACACTATATCCACGGCACACCCGCGGTCACGTCCGCCTGACCCGCCCAGCAAAAAAGGCCCAAACGCGCGAGCGTCTGGGCGGAAAGCCGCCGGAATGCGGCGACGGAGGTTCTGCTCCTGCGGGCGAATGACGCGCACAACGGGTGCGCGTCTCGTCGATTAAGCGGTGCGCTCGGGCAGACCCGGGGACGTTCAGTTGCCGAAATAGACCGAGTTCACGGGATTCGGTGCTTCACGCGTCATGCGACGGCCGGCTTGGCCCGCACTGGTCGCCACGGCACCGTAGCCGCTCGTATCGGCTTGCGCGAGCATCGGCTGGTTCGGTTGAATGCGTTGTTCCGCGGCCTGGATGTTGTCCGGATACTGCGAATCGCTCGCCAGCGGCTTGTAGCCGTTCTGTTCGAGTTGCACGAGCTCGGCCTTGACCTGGTCGCGCGTCAGCCCCTGCTCGGACTGTGCAAACGATGCGATCGGGGTGGCAAGGACGGATGCGGCGATAGCTGCGTAGATGACCGACTTCATGATTTACCTCCGGTATATGTTCTCTTTTGGCGTCGCCTCGGCAGGGACTGTCTGAAGCGATTGAATCCAGTGTAGTTCTCGCCAACCCAAGGGGAAACCCTTAGTTTGAACATACAGCGTTGCGATTTTGACAAAAATCGCGGGCACATCACGGACGATATCGCAGCAACTTGCTTCACTCGCACAACAATCGCTGACAAAATGCCGACAGCCGAATCACATATCCCGAAGGTTGTGTTGTAGAATCGTAAGGTTATATTCGTCAGTCGATCTTCCATCCACCATGTGCGCGCTCACGCCCCTTTCGGTTTCGCCGTCCGGCCCGGCCGGCGTGCGCGCGCGCGCCGGTCATCCGGCGCATCCCCTCGCTCGACGCACGGCCCAGGCGCCGCTCGCCCCTGCCCGGCGCCTGATCTGACGGCTCGGTCTCCTCCCGGAGCCAGGTCAGACAGGCTCCGGGCGATCCCCATAGGCACGCCACGCCTGCCCTTGCCGATCATTTGGAGAACTGCCATGAAACAACGCCTTTACCAGTTGACCGAACTCGACGTTGCTCGCCTCGAGAAGCACGCCGAACACAACCCGCGCTTTCAGACGATGCTCGATACGCTTCTTGAGCGCGCCGACATCGTCCAGCCCGACGCCATCAAGGCGAACGTCGTCACGATGAACTCGCAGATCACGCTGCTCGACGAAGCGACCCAGGAACAAGCCACCTGGACGATTGTTTATCCGGATGCCGCCAATCTCGAGCTCGGCCGCCTGAACGTCTTCTCGCCCGTCGGCATGGCATTGCTGGGCACCCAGCGCGGCCAGATGGTCAAGGTGACGCAGCCGAGCGGCGCCGAAAAGCAGATGAAGGTCGCCGCGATCGTGTTCCAGCCGGAAGCCAACGGCGAATACACGCGCTGAGCCTCTGCCGCCGGTACCGCGCCGCAGCGGGGCACAGCGAAAAAGCGAGGCACTGGCCTCGCTTTTTTGCATCCGGACGACGCGAATCGTCGACACCACATTCCGCAGACGAAAAAAAAGGCGCCCGAAGGCGCCTTTTTCGATGCTGCGTAGCGGGTTACCCCGCCGTCACGCTTAGAAGCGGTGACGCAGACCAACCGTTGCTGCGGTTTGGTTGATCGACGAGCTCGGCAGGTTGTCGCTGAAGTTGCTGCCGTTGTAGATCGACGCGCCGATGCCGTTCTTCGCTGCACGCTGGTACACAGCTTGTGCGTAGACGTCCGTGCGCTTCGACAGTGCGTAGTCAGCTTGCAGGCCGAACTGGTTCCAGTGCGTGCTGCCGTTGTTGATCTTCGCGTTCGTGTACGTGTAAGCAGCGCCCAGGCCGAGAGCCGGCGTCAGGTTGTACTTTGCGTTGACTTCGTAGTTGTCGGTGCGCAGCGTGCCCAGACCGACTGCGTTGTTGTCGAGGCGAGCTTGCGTCCATGCAGCGCCGACTTGTGCCGGGCCGAATGCGTAGCCAGCAGCAGCACCGTACGTGCGGACGCGGCCTTGGCTAGCGATGCCACCGATTGCCGACGACGTTGCGCCGTTTGCGTTCGTACCGTCACCCAGGTTCGCTTGCGAGTATGCACCCGCCAGCTTCAGGCCTTGGAACTGGTATGCAACGCCTGCGCTGTACGCACGGTTGTTACCGAAGTTCGTGTTGTTCGAGAACGAGTACGTGCCGCCGAATTGCAGGCCAGCGTAGTTAGCGCTCGTGAACTTGATCGTGTTGTTCTGAGCGACATCACCGTTCGTGCTCAGACGGTCGAGGTTCAGCGGGTGCGCGAAGTACGTGCCGCCCCACGAGCCCGTTGCCGTCAGCGGCGCCAGGTAGTCTTGCGTTGCGTCATACTGCTTACCCAGCGTGACCGTGCCGTACTGGCTCGACAGGCCGACGAAAGCTTGGCGGTTGAACATGCCGTTGCTGTTCGCGAACTTGCCGTTACCGATGTTGAAGCCGCTTTCCAACGTGAAGATTGCCTTCAGGCCGCCACCCAGGTCTTCCGAGCCACGCAGGCCGAAACGGCTCTGGTCAATGCCCGAACCCATCGCCCAACGCGACTTGCCAGCTTGGCCGAGTGCCGGCTGGACGTTGCTCGTGTAGGTGATGCCTGCGTCCAGCACGCCGTACAGCGTGACGCTGCTTTGTGCGTGAGCGACGGTAGCAAACGATGCTGCAGCTGCTGCAACGATCAGAGTCTTGTTCATTCGTGGAGCTCCCTTCTAAAAAGAGGCAGGTCTCGCGACCTTGTTCATAAACGGTCTTCAACCGCCCGGGAGCGCCATCGATCCTGCTGGCCGCGCCCGGATAGTTGCCCGTTTGGGAACCGTGAGTTTAGGGGTGTACCCTAGGGGAGCGATCCGCAAATAAAGAAATAAGCTTTTCCAGAACTAGAAATAATGAAAGTGGGGACGAGTTATAAGTATTTGTTTTGACGTTTGTTTTTGACTTCTTGACGGGGGCTTTTTGGAGCCTTTCATCGCACCATTCTTACATGTCATCGTCTTGACGGTTGCATAGAAACAACAAACGGATTCGGCGCGACACCCCGAAATCGGCAAATTTTACCCAACTTGATCTCGAATTTCTGGCCTCGGACACCTAAAACGCATCCGTCGGCCAGTAAACAGGGCTCGACGGTCGTTTAGCGGGTCACATTCCCCGGCAGCCATCCATATAGAAAGGCCAGCTTCCACCCGCCGACGGTTCACCCACCTGCCGTGACACACGGTAACAGCGTTAACCGCTCGCGTAACCCGGCCGGCCGAGTGGCAGGCTAATGTAAGGCAGCCTCGAATACAGAACAGGACATGCCATGAATCGACGCTCGTTGTTACGCGCCATCGGATTGACCGCCGCCTTCGTCGGCACCGGCGGCTGGCTCCGCGCCGCCTCGGCCCAGCCCGCGCCGCCCGTGTACCGGCCGTCCGGCCCGAATCGCGTGCCCGGCGGCCCGCCCTATCCGGATCGCCCGGGCTTCGCACCGCCGGCCGCCCGGCACGACCGCCGTCCGCCGCCGCCACGGCCGCATGGCTATATATGGACCGACGGCTACTGGCGCTGGCAGCGTGGCCGCTATATATGGGTGCCGGGGCGCTGGGTCGCACGACGCCCCGGGCGTCGGTGGGTGCCCGGCTACTGGCGACGCCAGGGACAGGTGTGGATCTACGTCGACGGTACGTGGCGATAGGCAGCCGCCGGGCGCCTGACCAGTAGCAGGCTCGGGGCAGGCGGCGCGAGCGAACCCGTGCCGCTCCGCCGCGACATCAACATCATGATGCCCGGCAGGCGCCCCAACGAATCCTGCCCCCAGCCCGATGCCGGCGCGCTAACCAGGGGGATGCTTCCGGTCACGCAACCTCGCCCATCGACGTGCTCGCCGGTCTACGGCGCACCATCCCGCCTCGACCGGACCCTGCCGCACCCTTTGTACGCGATGCGCAGAAAGACCGCCATCTCGATCATCCCGTACCTGCCCTTGTAAACGGAGCATCGACAGCGCTTTTCCGCATACGGGACGAATGGAACGCACCGCAACATCAGCGTCCTTGCTCAACTCGACGAAATCATTCGGATAACGAACTCATGCAATGGCGATGCACTGGCAATCAAGCCACGCGTCGTCGCATCGCACCCGAACGCAGCACAACGCCCAGCGACAAGGCGGCGCAAGCGCCCCGCTCAGCGCCCGCCCCCTTCGGTTTCCCTCGCACGACGTCGCGCAGCGCAGATCGCGCGATGATGTTCGTCGGCCCACCGGATCATCGCCTGCATCGGCGTCAGGAACGAGCGCCCGAGGTCGGTCAGCGCGTATTCGACACGCGGCGGCACTTCTGCGTACAGCGTGCGACTGACGAAGCCGTCCTGCTCGAGCCGCTTGAGCGTGCGCGACAGCATCTGCTTCGACACATCTCCGATCGCACGGCCGAGTTCGTTGAAACGCATCGTCCCGCCGGACAGCGTCTCGAGCACGAGCAGGCTCCACTGGTCGCCGATGCGGTCGAGCACATCGCGAATCGGGCATGGCTGATCGAGTTCGACGGATTCGTCGGCGGGCGAAAACGGCATGACTGGATTCTCTTTCACGGGCAACGCATGGTCAGCGCGGTGTGACCTGTTCACACCGCGCTGACTTCTTGTGACGGGTTCGCGGCAACTGTACCATTCGATCGGCCCGACAGCCGCGCGGATTCGCCAGTTCAACGAAGCATGACGACGGCGCGCGGCCGTTACCGGCCCGTGTCGCCACGATACGGGCCGGGCGGAAAACCCCTCGCGGCGCCAAGGCGCGTGTATCCGCAACCCCGCACCGCCGCCCGCCGATCGCCGCGGCAGGCTCGAACCGCCGTCGCCCATCGCGCACCCACCCACGCTTCGTCAGACAAGGAACCCGCTACATGTCATCGCTCCGCTCCCCCGTTCGCGCCGTTGCCGCGCTCGTCCTGCTGGCCGCGTCGACGGCCGCGCTGGCCGCCGGCCCGGCCACGCGCGACCTGGCCGCCGAGGAAACCAACCGCCAGCTCGTGCTGACGTTCTACGACCGCTTCTTCAACAAGCACGAAGCGGTCGAGGCCGCCGCCGTCGTCGCGGACGACTACAAGCAGCACAACCCGCACGTGCCGGACGGCAAGAAGCCGTTCGTGTCGTACTTCGTCGGCGCGTTCCAGAAGAACCCGGCATCGCGCGCACGCATCGTGCGCAGCGCAACCGACGGCGACCTCGTCTACCTGCACGTGCATGCGACCGAACGCCCTGGCGACCGCGGCGAAGCGGTCGTCGACATCTTCCGCGTGAAAGACGGCAAGATCGTCGAGCACTGGGACGTGATCCAGTCGGTACCCGAGAAGTCCGCGAACGCGAACACGATGTTCTGACGCGCGGGGCCGGCACGTGGTGCGCCACGATGCGCACCACCTGTCCAAGGATGATCGGCCGCCCGCAGGGCAAGCGCGCATGCCCTGCGGCGACGAAGTCCCCTACAATCGAGCTTCGCCGCCGCGCCGGCCTCCGTCCCGCATGACCGCACCGCCTGCCGACGCGCCGCCGGTGCGCCGTCATACGCGAAGCACGGCCGGCCCGAGCGGCCGTTCGCGAAGACGGTGTCAACGATGAGCCCCGCCCATATTTCCCTCAGCAATGCCGGCGACCTGGTCGCCAGCCTCGGCAGTCCGCAGTTTCCCGCCCGGCTCTGGGCATGGCTGCGCGAAACCGTCGATCCGCAGTCCCATTACAGCGTCGCGACGCGCTACCGCCGCGATGCGCCGTCGCAGTCGGTCGACAGTGTCGACGTGCTGTTCTTCGCGGGCGGCGACGATCCCGACGGCACGCGCCACGCGCTCGATCTCTATACCCAGGGCGACTGGCGCACCGACACGCTGCTCCCGCATATCGAGCGCGCCACCGATTCGCAGCTCGTGTTCTCGTGCAACGAGGACATCGATACGGCGACCGAATACGGCCGCCATTTCGCGCTCGGCGAACTCGGCGAAGACTGCACGCTGCTCGGCAGCGAGCGCGACTATGTCTATGCGTTCTCGTTGTTCCGCCGGCGCGGCCAGCCGTCCTATACGCTGGCCGAACTGGCGCTGCTGCGGCAGCTCGGCGATTTCGTGCTGCCGCTCCTGATCCAGCATGCACGGCTCGCCCGCCTGACGCCGCGTTCGGACGACGGCGCGTTGCTGCAGCGGTTCGAGCAGCGCCTGTCGGCCGGCGGCGCGGCGCTGTCGCAGCGCGAACGGCTCGTATGCCGCGCGGTGTTGCAAGGCCAGCCGGTCCCGCAGATCGCCGACACCCTCGCACTCAAGCCCAGCAGCGTGCGCACCTATCTCGGGCGCGCGCTTGCGAAGCTCGGCGTGGCGAACCGGGCCGGGCTGTTCGCGTGGTGCGTGACAGAAGAAGAATCACCGGGGGACCGCGGTCAATAGCTGACACCTCCGCATCGCTGCACGCCCACTCTTCTTTGTCGCGTCTTGTCCTCAAAACGATGACAGACAGCCGGCCGCCCCGCTCCTAGTATCTGACTCACCCGACGACCGGAACGTGTCGGAGATCACGGAGACACGGCATGCCGAATACCGGATGGACGCCGGCCCGCACGGCCGCGCGCGCGTCGCCCATCGATCCGCCGAGTCAGACACGGTGGCGCGATCGGCATGACGCTCCGGCGGCGGCCGGCCTTCACCACGACGCATCGCCGCGCCTGCCACGCAACACCGGCACCTAGCCGCCCCGCATCTCATTCCAACCCGACCGGGTTCACGCGACCGGACGAGCCACACGGCCCGCCCGCCGGACACGTGCGCCCGTCGAACCTTCCCCCATCCGGAGGAGACACATGCAACACGCCGATACCGTCTATCTGAACGGCCTGCTTTACACGGGCGACGCGCAGCGCCGCTTCGCTCAGGCGCTCGCCGCCAAAGACGGCAAGATCATCGCCGTCGGCCGCGACGACGACATCCGCCCGCTGGCCGGCCCCGCGACGCGCATCGTCGACCTGGCCGGCAGGCTGATGCTGCCGGGCCTCATCGACGGCCACGTGCACCCGCTCGAAGGCCACCAGATCCTCGGTGACTTCGACCTGTCCGGCATCAACGATCCCGACACGATCCTGCAGCGTATTCGCGCATGCGCCGATGCGACGCCGAACGAACCGTGGGTCTATCTCGGCGGCGCCAACCTGGCCGCATTCGGCGCGTATCCGACCCGCGAGCGGCTCGACCGGATCGTGCCCGACCGGCCGCTGCTCGTGGTCGGCTTCGACGTGCACAGCGGCTGCCTCAACACGAAAGGGCTCGAAGCGGCCGGCATCCACGCCGATACGCCCGACCCGGTCGGCGGCGTGTACGAGCGCGATGCGTCCGGCGCGCCGAATGGCGTCGTGCACGAAGCGGCGTTCTACCGCGTGTGCCCGATCATTCCGCAACTGAGCCCGGCCGGCTACCCGAAGTCGCTCGTGAAAGCGCACGCGATGGCGCACGGTTACGGTCTCACCGGCTGGTTCGACGCGCGCGTCGAGGAGGCCGAACTCAAGGCGTATGCCGACGCACAGCGCGCGGGCACGCTGAAGGTGTACATGAGCGCGGGCCTCTATGCGAACCCGCGCCGCGATCCGCGCGAGCAGATCGAGCGCTTCGCCAGATGGCGTCGCGAATACGAATGCGACAACCTGCGCCTGCATACGGTGAAGATCTTCGTCGACGGCGTGCCCGAATCGAAAACCGCCGCGCTGCTCGAGCCGTACGCCGGCACCGACGACTGCGGCCTCGCGCTGTGGAGCCAGGACGCGCTGAACGAGATCTGCCTGCTCGCGGATACGGCCGGCTTCGACCTGCACTTCCACACGCTCGCCGACCGCGCGGTGCGCATGACGCTCGACGCGCTCGAATACGTCCAGATCCGCAACGGCATGCGCGACCGGCGCGCGCAGCTCGCGCACCTGCAGCTCGTCGATCCGGCCGACATGAGCCGCTTCAACCGGCTCGGCGCGATCGCCAGCGTGCAGACGCTGTGGACGGCCGCACGCGAGGAGCAGCAGCAGCTCTATCGCGACCTGCTCGGCGCGGAACGCACCGCGCGCAACTATCCGTTCCGCAGCCTGCGCAATGCGGGTGCGATGCTCGCGGCCGGCTCCGACTGGTCGGTCAGCACGATGGACCCGATGCAGATCATCCAGACGGGCGTCACGCACCTGCTGATCGACCAGCCCGACAGCCCGCCGTGGAATCAGCACGAACGCCTCGACCTGCTCACGATGCTCGAGGTCTATACGGTGAACACCGCGTATGCGCTGCGCTTCGACGACTGCACGGGTTCGCTCGAAGCGGGCAAGGACGCGAGCTTCGCGATTCTCGACCGCAATCCGTTCGCGCACCCGGTCGAGACGTTTGCGCAAACCCGTGTGATCGAGACGTGCTTCCGCGGCGAAGTCGTGTATGCCGCGCCGGGCTGGGCCGATTGAAGCACGCATTCGGCGTGCCGTCAGGCGACGGCCAGCGCCAGCACCTGCTCGGTCGTCAGCACGTCGCCGAACGTGTCCGACAGCGCGGCCAGCGTCGCGCGGTGGAGGTCGCGGTGCGATACCGTGCCGCCATCCGCGAGATCGAGATCGCGCGTCGCGCATGCGTCGTCGACGACGATCACCGCGTAGCCGAGCGGCACCGCATCGCGTGCCGCGCCGGCGACGCATGCATGCGTCATCAGGCCCGTGACGATCAGCGTGTCGACACCGGCCGCGTTCAGGCGCGCATCGATGTCCGTCGTCGGGAACACGCTCACCGACGTCTTCTTCACGACCGTGTGATGCGCCGCCGGCTGCAGGTCCGCGTGAAAGCGGAAGCCGTCGCTGCCGTCGGCGAAGATCGGGCCGTCGGCCGCATCGACGTGCTGGACATGAAACACCGGCATGCCCGCGCGGTCGGCGAACGCGATCACGCGCTGCGCGTTGCCCAGCGCGCGCGGCCCCTCCGGAATCGGCAGGCGGCCGCTGAAGTATTCATTCTGGAAATCGATCACCAGCAGCGCGGTGCGGGCGGCGGCGATCGATGTCGGCGCGCTCGCGCCCGCCAGGGTACGGATGGTCGGATGTTGCATGGGTCGCTCTCTCGGTTGGCATGTCGAAGGAACGGCGCGCCGGGCCAGCCGGCGCCGCCGGACGCGGCCCGGATACGCCCGGGACGCGAGGCGCCAGTGTCGTGCCGCGCGGCCTGGCGCGACAGCGGTGCGCGGGACAACGTCCGACAGGATCGGGCCAACGTGCAAACCGCCTACGACAGCGCGGCTGTTCGCGCACCCGGCTGCGTGCGGCCATACGCAACCATCATCGCGAAGCTGAGCAGGAAGCCCGCGCCACCGATCAGCAGCAGGCCGATCTCGCCGAACACCGGCAGCAGGTTCGTGAGCGCGCCCGTCACGACCCACGCGACGGCCATCACCGAGCCCGCGACGCCGAGCGCCCAGCCTTGCCGGTCCTCGCTGACCGCGTCGGAGAACGCCGTATACATCGTCGTGTACGCGACCATGTCGAAGCAGCCGACGACCATCGCGAGCGCCCACAGCACCGGCTCGTGCGGGAACAGCGCGGACAGGACCTGGCCGACGCCCGCGACGAGCAGGCCCGTCTTCGCGATGTCGACCACGCGCCACACGCGCAGCATCCGCCGCACGACGAACAGCAGCCCGAACACGAAGCAGAGCCCGATTACGCCGCTGAACAGCCCGAGCCGCGCGCTCGTGTAGCCGAATCTCGCCTGCAGCAGCAGCATGATGGTCTGCAGGTAGAGCCCATAGCCGACCTGCATCAGGAAGAACACCACCGACAGGAGCGCGACGTTGCGCTGGCGCGCGGCCTCCCCGATGATCCGCAGCGGCAGCAGCGGATCGATGCGCGTGTCGCCGCGCGGTGCGGCCGAGTCGCGATACGACGCCCAGGTCCAGAACGCGCAGGCCAGCGACAGCGCGGCGACCAGCACGAACGGCGTGCCGTAGTCGAACAGCGGCGAAATCGTGCGATCGGACGTCACGCCGCCGAGCACGGGGCCGACGATCACGCCCGCGCTGAACGCGAGCGACATGATGCTCATGTTGTATGCCTTGTTCTCCGGCGTGCTCAGGTCGGTGATCGCCGCCTGCGCGATGCCCTGGCAGCCGGCCAGCAGCCCGGTGAGCCCGCGGCCCGCCAGCAGCAGCGCGACGCTCGCGTGCCACGCGCCGGCCGCCATCATCGCGTAGCCGGCCGCGAGGCCGAGCACGCACAGCAGCAGGATCCTGCGCCGGCCGTAACGATCGGACAGGTCGCCCATCAGCGACGAGCCGAAGAACATGCACAACGGGTAGATCCCGTAGCCGGGACCGAGGTAGAAATTGCGCGCATGCGCGCCGGCGTCGGCCGGCAGGATGCCCGCGTGCGGATCGCTGAAGATCGCGGACATCATCGGATAGACGAGCCCGAAGCCCATCGCGTCGATCGCGATGGCGAGCAGGCAGGGGCCGAGCAACTTGTAGTCGAGCCGGGACATGGCGACCTTCCGGACAGAGTGGATGATCGCCCAAGCGTAATGACCGGACGGCGGCCGCGGTAGGCCGCCGCCCGCGATGCTAAGCATCGGCAGGACCGATACCCTGCCTGCCGCCCGCGCCGATGGCTCGCCGGTGCGGGCGGCGGGCCACGGCCGCTACTTGGCGCTCACCGGCTCGCCCTGAAACTGCCGGCGTGCAAGCACGCACGGCGCGCCGTCGTGCATGAACACACTCGCGAGCAGCCCGAACGATGCCGCGAACAGCACGTACCACGCGGGTGCGACAGGCGACCCGCTCGCGTGCGTCAGCCACGTGACGATGAACGGCGCGAAGCCGCCGAACACCATCACCGCGACGTTGTACGCGAGCGCGATGCCAGTTGAGCGCGAACGCGTCGCGAACTGCTCGGCCAGCGTGGTCGGCGCGGGCCCGTAGCAGATGCCGATGATCGTGCAGATCACGAGCTGCATCACGAGCAGGCGCCCGATGCCCGGTGCGGCAGCCAGCCACGTGAACAGCGGATACGTGACCGTCAGCAGCGCCAGCGAACCGGCGATCAGCACGGGACGCCGGCCGATGCGGTCGGACACGAGCGCCGCGAACGGGATCGTCACCGTCAGCAGCGCAACCGCCGCCATCTGCACCTTGAAGACCTGGTCGAGCGGCAGCCCGAAGGTCTTGTGCACGAACGTCGGCATGTTGACGAGCATCACGTAGAACACGGCCGTGCCGGTGATCGTCTGCCCCATCGACACCAGCACGCCGCGCAGGTTGTCGCGCAGCACGCCCGACACGCTCGCCGGCGGCTCGACGGTCGACTTGCTCGCGGCGACGAACGCCTCGGTCTCCTCCATGTGCCGGCGGATCCACAGGCCGACCGGCCCGATCAGCAGCCCGAGCGCGAACGGCACGCGCCAGCCCCAGCTATCCAGCGCCGCGTCCGACAGCGATTGCGTGGCCCACGCGCCCATCGCGGCGCCCGAGAACACCGCGAGACACTGGCCGATCAGTTGCCACGATCCGTACAGCCCGCGCCGGTTCTCCGGCGCGCTTTCCACGAGAAACGCGGTCGCGCTCGCGTATTCGCCGCCCGTCGCGAAACCCTGCAGCAGCCGCGCGACGACGATCAGGATGGGCGCCGCCGGGCCGATCACGGCGTACGACGGCGCGAACGTGATCAGCGCGATCGACAGCGTCATCAGGAAGATGATGAGCTGCATCGCGGCCTTGCGGCCCTTGCGGTCCGCATAGAGCCCAAGCAGGATGCCGCCCACCGGGCGCATGAAGAAACCGACGCCGAAGGTCGCGAGCGACATCAGCAGCGACGCGTACTGGCTCTCGGCGGGAAAGAACAGCCGCGCGATGATGCCGGAGAAGAAACCGTAAACGATGAAGTCGTACCACTCGAGGGTATTGCCGACGACAGCGGCAACCACCTGCCGATGCCGCGAGTTCCGACGTGAGTCGCGCATGCTTGTCTCTCCTGCAGTCTCATGGCGCCGCGCCGCATGCATGCCGTGTTGCGTGGCACGCATGGGCGAACCGGCTGTTCGTATCGCCGGCCGGTAAGGTGCGGGCGCGGGCACGGGCCCGCACCATCGGAACCTCGCGGCCTGCCCGTACGACCAGCGTGAAACGATCATAGGGACGCCGAAAACCCGCATCAATTAATACCCGCGGCAGATGATTAGCCGGAGATTAAATGTTGCCCCGCCCGGCGCCGCCCTGCGAAAACCCCGGAAATCCGCGCATTGTTGCTGCCCCGGTTCTGCGGCAGAATCGTCGGTCGCCCTTCCCGTCGCCCGCACCATGCGCAACCGCATCAACGAAGAGATCACGTTCCGCAAGCTCGAGGTGCTGCTCGCCTTCATGGAAGCGGGCAGCCTCGCGAAGGCTGCCGAGGCGCTGGGCGTCAGCACGGTCAGCGTGCACCGCGCGCTGCACACGCTCGAGGAAGGGATGCACTGCGCGCTGTTTCGCCACGAGGGGCGGAACCTGATGCCGACCGACGCCGCGCAGGTGCTCGCCGAAGTCGCGGGCGAAGTGCTCAAGACGATGACGGACGGGATCCGCTCGACGCGCGAGGCGGCCGGCTACGGCGCCGGCCAGTTGAAGATCGGTTCGCTCTACTCGTTGACGATCCGCACCGTGCCCGAAGTCGTGATCGCGTTGAAGGAGCGCCGCCCCGAGCTGCAGGCCGAGCTCGTGCTCGGCTCGAATGCCGACCTGCTCGACAAGCTGCGGCAAGGCGCGATCGACGCGACGCTGATGGCGCTGCCCGAACCGGATGCCGAGATCGAATCGATCGCGCTGTTCGAGGACGAGATGTTCTTCGCCGCGCCGATCGACTCGCCGTACGCGCGGCACGATGCCATCGATCTGTGCTCGTGCGGCGACGCGCCGTTCGTGTCGCTCGGCGAAGGCTTCGCGACACATCACGGCTTCACGGAAGCGTTTCGTTCGGCCGGCGTCACGCCGAACGTCGTGATGCGGGTCGGCGACATCTTCTCGCTGATCAACCTCGTGTCGGGCGGCGTCGGCTGCTCGCTGCTGCCCGGTCGCGTGCGCGACCTGTTCGCGCACAAGATCGCGCTCGTGCCGCTCGCCGGGCCGACGATCCGCCAGACGATCGGCTTGAGCTTCCTGCACCGGCGCGAACGCGACCCGAACCTGCTTGCGCTGGCAACCGTGTGCCGGCTGACGGTCAAGGGGCCGAACGCGCGGTAACACGCGGATCGCCCGGCCCGAAGCGCGCCTTCTCCGTTCTACTTCGCACGCCTGCATCGTCGCGCCCTGGCGCACCTACCCACCCGCCACGCAGCGACGAAGCGCACGAGCTCATCCGTTTGGATGGCTCGCAGCACGCGCTTTGTTGCGATCATGGCCGGCATGCATCGCACGGCCCGCACACGTGCGTCCGCCACGGAGACGCCATGAACGACACACTCCTCGGCCCCATCGACCAGATCGGCTACGTGGTCGCCGATCTCGACCGCAGCATCGCGCGCTGGCGCGAACGCCACGACGTCGGGCCGTGGACCGTATTTCGCAACGTGCGCCTCGACGGCTTCCATCTCGGCGAACCCGTGACGGTCACGATGGACGTCGGGCTCGCGTATCGCGGCGATCTGCAGATCGAACTGATTCACGTGACGAACGAGGCGCGCTCGCCATACCGCGATGTGCATGGGCAGCCGCTCGTCGGGCTGCATCACGTCGCGTGGGTCGTCGACGATCTCGATGCCGCGCTCGCACGGCTCACATCCCGTGGCCTGCGTGTCGTGTTCGACGCACGCAACCCGGCCACGCGCATCGCCTATCTCGACGACGCCTGCGATCCCGGCGTGCGCGTCGAAGTGATCGAAGGCGCCGGCATGCGCGACATGATCGCGCGCGGCATCGCCGAGGCCCGCGCATGGGACGGCACCGATCCGGTTCGCATCATCGACGCGGCGGGCGCCTCCGCGTAAGCGGCCCCGCGCGCGCCCCTCTCACTCACAGGAGCAAGCGGCATGAAACGACTCGAAGGCAAGGTGGCGCTGATCACGGGCGGTGCCCGCGGCCAGGGCGAAGCGGAAGCGCGCAGGTTCGTCACCGAAGGCGCACGCGTGGTGATCGCCGACGTGCTGGACGAAGCCGGCCAGCGCGTCGCGGCCGAACTCGGCGACGCCGCACGTTTCCAGCATCTCGACGTGACGAACGAAGCCGGCTGGCAGGCTGCCGTCGATGCGACGCTCGCGCATTTCGGCCGCCTCGACATCCTCGTGAACAACGCAGCAATCCTGAAGCTCGTGCCGATCGAAGCGTGCTCGCTCGACGACTATCGCAAGGTGATCGACGTGAACCAGGTCGGCTGCTGGCTCGGCATGAAATCGGCGCTGGGCGCACTGAAGGCGGCGGGCGGCGGCTCGATCGTCAACGTGTCGTCGACGGCCGGGATGGAGGGCGTCGCGGGCGGCAGCGCATACGTATCGAGCAAGTTCGCGGTGCGCGGGATGACGAAGGCCGCCGCGCTCGAATTCGGCCGCTACGGCATTCGCGTGAACTCGGTGCACCCCGGCGGCATCGATACGGTGATGGCGCGCCCGCCCGAGTTCGCGGACTTCGATCCGTCTTCGATCTACAGCGGCCTGCCGATCGCGCGCATCGGCAAGCCCGACGAGGTGGCCAATCTCGTGCTGTTCCTCGCGTCCGACGAATCCGCGTATTGCACCGGGTCGGAATTCGTCGTCGACGGCGGGATGCTCGCGGGCAGTTCGTTCCACTGAACCGCATCCAGGTCGACGCGCGCCAGCCAACCCGGCGGGCGTTTTCGTTTGCGTTTGTGCGGTGCTGCGTGGAGCGTACAGCCGCCCCCTCCGGCAACCACACGCTCAAAAACGACAATGCCGCCGGCGGCTGCCCCGCGCGGCGGCATCGTCTTGGGCGGCGCTACGCACCACGCGCCGCGCTTACCCCCTCGGCTGGATCGCCGGTGCGCCATTGCCGCGCGCCGCCTGCCTGCCGCCACCCCGCACGAAGCGTCGCCCGTGCGGACCGTACACGCCATCCGGTTCCGGATACAGCATCAG
Organism: Burkholderia sp. Tr-20390; assembly: GCF_017104595.1. Lineage (NCBI taxonomy): Bacteria > Pseudomonadati > Pseudomonadota > Betaproteobacteria > Burkholderiales > Burkholderiaceae > Burkholderia > Burkholderia sp. Tr-20390. Next base: position 23,661 of record NZ_JAAGPC010000119.1, read on the forward strand.
CAGCACGAAATACAGCACGCCGCCCACCACCAGCGACACCGGCACGCTCAGATCGAGCCCGCCCGCGAGGTTGCCGAGCGGCCCGACGAACTGCCCCGGCAGGTTCACGAACGACAACCCGACGAACGCGGCCGGCAGCCACGCGCCCATCGCGCGCACGTTCCAGCCGTGCGTGAACCAGTAATGGCCGCCGCGCAGCCCGCGGTTGAACACCTGCAGGTCGTCCGCGAGATAGTAGCCGCGCCGCGTCACGTAGCCGATCACCATGATCGCCATCCACGGGCAGCTGAACGTATCGATCAGCGTCGAGAACGTCGCGACGCTTTCGACGAGGTTGAACCAGAAGCGGCCGACGAAGATGAACGCGATCGCGATCGTGCCGATCAGCAGCGTCGCACGCACGCGGTTCAGCAGGCGCGGGAACATGCTCGACACGTCGAGGCCGGTGCCGTACAGCGCGGTCGTGCCGGTCGACATCCCGCCGATGATCGCGATCAGGCACATCGGCAGCAGGAACCAGCGTGGCGAGATCGCGAGCAGCCCGCCGACATAGTCGTTCGACGCGATGAACGCGGGTGCCTTCGTCGCGATGATCGTCGCGGTTGCAAGCCCGAAAAAGAATGGTACGAAGGTCGCGATCTGCGCGGCGAACACGGCGCCCATCACGCGATGCTTCGGTGTGCGCTGCGGGATGTAGCGCGCCCAGTCGCCGAGCGTCGACGCGAACGATACCGGGTTGCTCAGCGCCACCAGCACCGCGCCGACGAACGCGGCCCAGAAGCCCGCGCTGCCCTGCTGCACCGTGCCGGCATAGCTCACGTCGAACAGGCCGGCGAACGCGAACAGGCCCGCGACGAACAGCACGCTCGCGGCCCACACGGCGATCTTGTTGACCCACAGCATGAAGCGGAAGCCGTAGATGCAGACGATCAGCACGAGCACCGCGAACACCATGTACGCCGCGCCGAGCGTGAAGCCGTTGACCGGCACGCCGACCATGTTGTGCGCGCCGCCGACGAGCGCGTCGCCCGAGCTCCACACCGCGAGCGAGAAGAACGCGATCGACGTGAGCAGCGCGAGGAACGAGCCGACGATCCGGCCGTGGATGCCGAAATGCGCGCCGGACGACACCGGGTCGCTCGTCCCGTTGCGCGGGCCGAACAGGCTCATCGGCGCGAGGATGCAGGTGCCGGCGAGCACGCCGAGCACGATCGCGCAGACACCCGCCTTGAACGACAGCCCGACCAGCACGGGAAAACTGCCGAGCACCGAGGTGGAAAAGGTATTGCAGCCGCCGAACAGCAACCTGAACAGATCGATCGGCCGCGCATAGCGCGATGCATCGGGAATGCGCTCGAAACCGAACGACTCGACCTGCGTAATCCTGCCTTCACTCATTTGTCTCCCACTCCTCTGGTGCGTCTGTAGCGCCCGGGACTGCGGCGATACGACACATCGTCATCGATTCGCGGCCACTCTAAACCGGATCGCGCGGCGCAAATATCACGCATTCGAGACGTTTACGACGAACGAGAACAATGTTTCCCGGCAGGCCGGCGGCCGGCGCCCGCGCCATCCGTCCGGCGCGGGCGATGCGAGGTCAGTGCGCGCCCTCCGCAGCCGGCGCGCGGCAGGCGATCAGGCCCCGCTGAACGGCTTGCCGCGCCTCGATGCCGGCGAGCCAGCGCTCGACGTGCGGGTAGTCGGCCAGATCGAGATCGAGTTCGGGCGCCGTGCGCAGCCACGGAAACGCGGCGATGTCGGCGATCGAGTAGCGCGGCGACGCGAGATACGCCGATTCCGCCAAGCGGCCGTTCACGACCCCATAGAGACGCCGCGCTTCGTTCCGGTAGCGCTCGAGCGCTTGCGCATTGACCGTCTTCGATGCATGCAGGAACCACCAGAGCTGGCCGAGCATCGGCCCGATCCCGCCGATCTGGAAGTGCAGCCATTGCTGGACGGCCGTGCGCTCGGCCAGCGTGTCGGGATGCAGAACGCCCGTCTTCGCGGCGAGATAGCTCAGGATCGCGCCGGATTCGAACACGGTCAGCCCGGCGTCGTGGTCGACGATGGCCGGGATCTTGCCGTTCGGGTTGATCGCGAGGAACGCCGGGCTGCGCTGCTCGCCGGCGGACAGGTTCACGTGCACGCGGTCGTACGCGAGCCCGGCCTCTTCCAGGTAAATGGCGACCTTGTGCCCGTTCGGCGTGTTGGCCGTATAAAACGTGAGGGGATGCGTCGAGATCATGGTGGTCCTTGTCTTCCGGTTGTCGTTGCAACTACAATCGTTGCAATTGCAATCCTATGCCGGAACCGATAGACCCGGCGACATGCCAGTACTCGAAGGAGGGACATGCAGACTGCGCGATCCGGTCCGCCCGTGCGGACACCCGACACCCGCCGCGCCGCGGCGGCCTGCCTCGACAGGCTGATCACGCAGCGGCTCGCGCCGCGTGGCCGAGCGGTGTCGCCGCTCGGCGCGATGCGCGCGGCCGCCGATTGCCTCGAATGCGATGCGGCGACGTCGGAACGCGTCTGGGTCATACGAGCCGATGCGCGGGAGCCGTCTGCGGACGCGGACGCACATCGCCGCATCAGTGCGTGGCCGCTACGGTTTCTCGATGCGCGCAAGCGGTTCGAGAAACCACTGCTGTACCTGCTGCATGCACGCGCGACCGACCGGCTGCGGCTGGCGTCGGTCGAAACCATCGATCGCGGGATCTTCGTCAACGATGCCGAAACGGTCGCGTCGTCCTGGCCGAAGGGCGTGACGCCCGATGTCCCGCACTGGCTGGCCGCGAACCCCGCGTGCACGCCGTACGATCCGGCGTCGGGCCATGAGGCGATCGCGATCCTGCGCCACGCGCTGCGCACGCTCTATGTCGCCGGCCAGCCGGGATTCTGTTACCTCGCGAGCCACGACGACCTCGTACCCGATGCGAAACCGCTGTCGGCCACCGCGGCCCGCGATGCGTGCAGCGGCATGGTACGGGCTGGCCGGCGCATAGCGGCCGGCGCGGCTGCGCAGATCCGGCTGTGCGGCGCGGGCAGCACGCTCGCGCAGGTGCTGGAGGCGGCCGACCTGCTGCACGACGAATGGCGCATCGATTCGACGATCTGGAGCTGCCCGAGCTACACGCAACTCGCCCGCGACGGTCATGCAGCCGACCGGTGGAACCTGCTGCATCCGCACGACGAACCGCGGATCGCACATGTGCGCCGATGCATCGGCGACAGCCGCACGCCGGTGCTTGCGGTGACAGGCTACGCGGGGCACGTCGCCGCGCAGATCGGCG
>NZ_JAAGPC010000120.1:0-26753 GCF_017104595.1 Burkholderia sp. Tr-20390
TTGCAACCCAGCTCGGCATGCCGCCTTGCTCGGCCAGCGACAGCGCTTCGACGATACGCGCCTGCTTCTTCAGCACGTCGGCGCCGTTCACGAGGGCCGCAAAAGCTTCGGTCGGCGTCGCGACGCCCGGTGCGCTCGCGAGGCCGCGCTCGCGCGCGCGGCGGATCACGGCCGCGTCGCTGTGCGGCATCACGATCAGCGCGCCGCCCGCGTCCTGCACGCGGTCGACATACTCGGCGCGCAGCACGGTCCCCGCGCCGACGATCGCGTCGTCGGGCAGCGCACGCCGCAGCGCCGCGATGCTGTCGAACGGATCGGGCGAATTGAGCGGCACCTCGATGATCCGGAAGCCGGCTTCATGGAGCGCACGGCCGTGGTCGGCCGCTTCGGCGGGCGTGATCCCGCGCATGATCGCGATCAGCGGGCACGCGTCGAACGCACGCATCAGCGCGGCGTGGGGCGCATAGGGTGCGGGCAAGGTCAGGTCGGACGGCATCGAAGGTTCCTCGGCAAACAGTTCATTGGTCGGCGCAGACGGGCTCGCCATCCGCACGCACGAGCCCGGCGCGCGACGCGATCCGCCACAGGCCGCGGTCGGTCGCATGCGCGACGACGCGAGCGTGCGGGTGGCCGAATTCCTGGAGCGCGTCGACGTAGCGCGCACACAGGCCGTCATCGCCGATCAGCAGCAGCGGCTGGTCCGCGAGCGCGATGCCGCGCTCCGCGAGCATCGCGTCGAGCGCGTTGAGCTCATGGCCGATCAGCAGCCCGGACAGGTAGTCGCCCTGCGCATCGGGCGCGAGCCGGTCGGTCAGGCCGAGCGTGCGCGTGCTGAAGATCGTCGCGAGCAGCCCCGTGCGCTGCGCGCCGCGCGCGACCGAGACGCCGCGCACGAACGCCGCGCGATCGGGCGACGCGCCGGCGCGCATCGTGCGGCCGAGGATCGTGTGGTCGCGCAGCACCGCGAACAGCTCGCCCGTCATGAAGGTCTGGAAGCGCTCGATCAGCCCGTCCCTCACCCACGCCCATTTCGCATGGGTGCCCGGCAAGCCGATCAGTACCCCTGAACGATCGACGCCAAGCGTGGGATCGCTCGCGAGCGCACCGAATATCTGCGTTTCTTCACCGCGCATCACGTCGGGCAGTTCGCCCGTGGCGATGACACCCGGCACGATCGAGATCGTCGTGCCGCGCGCGGTCGTCACCGTGATCAGGCCCGCGACGAGCGCGTCGGCGCCGGCCGGCACCGCGACGTACGGCGCCTCGCGCCAACCCTGCGCGCTGCCGACCATCCCGGCGGCGAGCACCGGCAGGCCCGGCGTGCGGTCGAGCCAGTCGCCGCACGCGTCCTCGAACACCGCGTCGAACGCGCGCGCGCCGCCGCCCGGCACATGCATCACGCCCGCCGCACGGCTGCGCGTGTCGATGAGCGCGCCGTGCGCGTCGTACAGGTAAGCGCGCAGCGACGTCGTACCCCAGTCGAGCGCGATCAGCGACGGGGTGGCGGAACTGGCATCCGGAACGGGCCGGGTCGAAGTCGTCATCGTTTGATCCTGCGGGTACCCTGCGGCGGGCTCCAGCCCAGTTCCGCGGAAATGGCTCGCGCTTCGCGCTGCACGAGCGGAATCAGTTCGTCCATCCGGTCGTGCGGCATGTACGGAATCGTGCTCGCGACCGACACGGCCGCGACGATCGCGCCCGATGCGTCGCGGATCGGCGCCGCCACGCAGCGGATCGACGCCTCGTTCTCCTCGAGATCGAACGTATAGCCGCCGGCCGCGTAATGCGCCATGCGCTGCAGGAACGCGCTCGTCTCGGGCCGGTTGTCCGGCTTGAAATTGACGCCGGCAAGCGCCCGCCGGGCGGCCTCGAACAGCGCGCGCCACGTGTCGGGATCGGTGTCGAGCATCATCGCCTTGCCGATGCCGGTCGACGCGAGCGGCATCCGGTGGCCGACGCGCGAGCGCATCTCGAGGCCGCGCGTGCCGGGAATCTTGTCGATGTACAGCACGTCGTCGCCGTCGCGCACGCCGAGATGGATCGTGTCGAGCGTCGCTTCCGCGAGCGCTTCGAGGTGCGGGCGCGCCACCGCGGTGAGCGGCATCTGCTCGAGCGCGATCGTGCCGAGCTCGATCAGCTTCGGGCCGAGCAGGTAGCCGCCCTGCACCTGGCGCAGGTAGCGCGCCTGCACGAGGCTGCTGACGAGGCGGTGCGTGGTGCTGCGCGTCGTGCCGAGCGCCGCGCCGATCGCGCGCATGTCGCGCGCGCCATTCGCGATCGCCTCGAGGATCGCAAGACCGCGCAGCAGCGTCTGCGTACCGGCCTGCTGCGCGGCGAGATCGAGCGGCGTGCTGGTCGCGCCGATGCTGTCGGTCAGCGACGCATCGTCCGGCGTCGCACGCCGGGCGTCGAGGGCAAGGGTGTCGGGCATCTTGGTCATGGGGCGGGCTTCTTCAACGGAACCGGTGAAGCCGTTCGCACGATGCCGGCATGGCGTCCGGCATCGCGACGAGGCGGCGGTCGATGCACCGAATAAAGCGCCCGGCGAACTTCATGGAAGGTGTCTCCGTGTGCGTCGGGCGCCGCGCGATGCGTGGGTCCGAAGCTGTGATGTGCTTCGGATTGTAGGAGCGCACGCACCCGTCTCCAATATTTGAGTGCGTTGCCCAGATAATGAGAATTCGACGTGAATCCGCCCGTCTTCGACGTAACGGCGGCTTCATGTGCACGGGGGCGGAACCCGCCGTGCAGCAGGTTCCGCCCCCGTTTGTTCACCGCGCGCCGCGCTTACTGCTGGCTGCTCGTGCTGCGTGCCTGCATGTAGCGCTGGACGTCCGCGAACGACACGCGGCCGTTGCCGGACGAGTCGATCTGCCGGAAGTGGTTCGCGACATAGCCGAGGCCGGCCGCGCGTGCCTGCGACTCGGTGATCGAACCCGTGTTCTGCGCGTCGGCCGCGCTGAACTGCCGCGCGAGCTTGCGCACCACCTGCGCGTGCAGCGCGGCGCCCGTCGTCTGCGTGCCGGCGGTCGGCTTGCGCGCGGCCGGCGGTACGTACGGATCGCCGAGCTGCGCCTGGCGCGCACGCGCCGGGGCGGCGGCGTCGCTTGCCTGCGCGAACGCGGATACGGATGCTGCGGCGCCGACACAGGCGAGCGCCGCGGCAACGACGATGAAACGATTCTTCATATCAGGCTCCAGTCTGGAATGAGGTCGTCGACGGCAGGCGCGGCGCCACCGCGGGCGCGCGTCGCCTGCCTGGCGCAGCATCAGTGCGCGGCCGCGTTGTAGAAGGTCACGAGGTCGGCTTTCTCCTGCGGACGCGACGTATCGTCGAGATAGACCATGTGTCCGCCCTGATAGTCCTTGATCGTCAGGTTCGGTTGCGTCCCGAGCCGCGCGAGGTCGAGCTCGGTCTGGTAGAACGGCGTCGCGATGTCGTGATACCCGTTCAGCGACAGCACCTTCAGTTGCGGATTCAGCGACAGCGCCGCGGCGAGATCGGGGATCGTGTCCGGCATCGCGAGGCCGTCGTGGGTCCAGTCCCACGTGTTGATCGCATTGCTGCTCACCGAGTAGGCCGACTGCGCGGTGTACTTCAGCTCGTTCGGCAGGTACTTGCCGATCGTGTCGGTGAACGGCTTCGTGATGAACGAGCTCGACGGATCGCCGTCGGCCGCCAGCGGGCTCGACACCGGCACGTTCACGCGCGCGTCGTAGCGGCCGATCAGCGTGCCCGGGATCAGCGACAGCTGGAAGCTGTTGTCGAAGAAGGTCGGGACCACGTTGAAATTCGCATTCCACAGCGACTGCTTCACGCCGGTCGAATTCACCATCGTCGTGACGAGGGTCGGCGGCGGCGGCGTATGGCTCGCCAGGTACGCGTTCACGGCCGGTGCGTAGCTGCCGGCCGTCAGCAGGCGCATCTGGTCCGCGTACTGCGGCAGGCTCGACGGGTTCGGGTTGTCGAGCTGGTAGTACGCGCCGACCGTGCCATACGACGGCACGAAACCCGCGCAACTCACCGGGCTCGACCCGTTGTTCGAGTTGCCGATGTAGTCGCTCGCCATGTCGCAGTTCACGTTGTAGTTCAGGATCGACGACTGCAGCACGATGCCGTCGAGCTTCACGCCGGCCGTCTCGAGCAGGTTGGCGAGCACGTCGGTGCGCGGCGTGCCGTACGACTCGCCGAACAGGTATTTCGGCGAATCGTTGCGCTGGTTCACGGTGATGTAGCGCGTCACGAAATCGCGGAACGCGCCGCCGTCCTGGTCGACGCCCCAGAACGTCTGGTTCGTGTTCGGCGCGACTGCTTCGGAGAAGCCGGTGCCGATCGCATCGACGAACACGAGGTCGGTCGTGTCGAGCAGGCTTTCCTGGTTGTCGACGAACGGGAACGTCGACGTATTCGCGTTCGGGTCGCCCGTCTGGATCCGGCGCGGGCCGAACGAGCCGAGGTGCAGCCACACCGATGCCGAGCCGGGGCCGCCGTTGTACAGGAACGTGACGGGCCGCTTCGCCGCGGGCTGGTTGTCGGCCGTATAGGCGACATAGAAGAACGATGCTTCGGGCGCGCCGGTCTGCGGATTGCGTGCGACGAGGTGGCCGGCCGTGGCCGTGTAGCGGATCGTCTTGCCGTTGAGGGTGATCTGGTGATGCGTGACGGCGGCCTTTTCGACCGCGGCGGAGGCGTCGAGCGACGCGTTCGCGCTCGACGAATAACTGTTCGGATCGTTGTACGCCCTGTCCACCTGACTGGCGGGATCGGCTGAATTGTCGGCGCTGGCAGCAGAAGACGATGTCACGTCGTCGTTGCAGGCCGTCAGGATCAGCGAAGAAAACACCACTCCCAACAACAGCTTCGCTTTGCTTGCTGGCATCGTTGCTTTCCTTCTCTCGGATGTTTTTTGTGTCGAGCAGCCGGATAAGCCACCCCCCGCCTCGATTGCGGCCGATAAGCCGAGGCGCTGGCCAATATACGCGAGGCCGTCAGCTTTGAAAAATTTTGAAATATTTGGCTGGCGGCCGGTGCGGCGCACACCTTTCAGGAATGCTTCGGTTTGCGAAACATTGCATTTCACATACCTTTCACGGACTTTCGTGTTTATCCGAGGAGACTAAAAAATCCCGAATTTCGTGCCATATCGGCCAACAAAAGCACACGGCGCCCGGCATTGCTCAGCAAAACGAAATAGACGGATTCGTCTAAAGGATGTGGCCCGAAATGAACGCGACATGCATGCGCTGCAACGCACAAACGGCCGATGACGGGCGCACGGGCGACGAAACGGTCAATGCGACGACGCGAGCGCGCCGTTCACTCCGATTGCGGCAGTGCGGCCGCCCCCATCCGGCGAGCGATGACCGCCGCGCGCTGCGCCTGGTACGCCGAGCCGCGATGCGCGTCGAACCAGCGCGGCTTCGGCAGCATCACCGCGAGACGCGCCGATTGCCACGCACCGAGCCGGCTCGCGGGAATCCTGTAGTAATAGCGGGCGGCCGCTTCGGCGCCGTACACGCCGCGCCCCCACTCGACGGAATTCAGGTAGATCTCGAAGATCCGCTCCTTGTCGAGCACCGTTTCGAGCATCCACGTGATGATGAGCTCCTGCCCCTTGCGGATGTAGCTCTTCTCGCGCGACAGGAACAGGTTGCGCGCGAGCTGCTGCGTGATCGTCGAGCCGCCCGCGACGATCCGGCCGCGCGCCTTGTTCCTCTCCCACGCCTGCAGGATCGCGTCGACGTCGTAGCCGTTGTTGGTCGCGAAAGTCGAATCTTCCGACGCGATCAGCGCGCGCTTCAGGTTGCGCGAGATCTGGTCGTACGGCACCCATTGATGCTGTATCTGCGCGGGCGGCTTGTCGCGCGACAGCCACCACGCGTCGGTGCGCATGAATGCGGTCGAGCCCGGGTTCACGAACGACCACAGCGCGATCTGCGCGAGATAGAACAGTTGCGTCGCGAGCCACGCCCCCGCGAACACCGATCCCGCATAGACGATCCAGCGGGTCGGGCTCACCGTCCGCGCGGGCTGCGTGCCGCTCACCGCCACCACGTGCCGCGCTCCGCTCAGCTCGCCGCGAGCGCCTGGCGCAGCGCGGCCAGCACCGGTGCGCCGTCCGGCCGCACACCGCGCCAGATGAAGAATGATTCGGCCGCCTGCTCGACGAGCATGCCGAGCCCGTCGGCCGTGCGCGCGCCGAGCGACGCCGCATGCTGCATGAACACCGTCGGCTGCGCGCCGTACATCATGTCGTACGCGAGCGTGCCCGCGCCGAACGCCGCCGCATCACACTCCGGCAGCGCGGCATCGAGGCTGCCGGCCGTCGCGTTGATCACCACGTCGTACGGCTCCGCGCACACGACGTCGGGGCCACCGCCCGCGAGCGTGCAGCCCGCATCGTGCGCGGCCTGCATGAACTGGCCGACGAGCGCTTCGGCCTTGCTCGCGGTGCGGTTCACGATTCCGATCGACAACGGCGCGCGGTCGAGCAGCGGCAGCACGACCCCGCGCGCCGCGCCACCCGCGCCGAGCAGCAGGATGCGTGCGCCCGCCAGCGACACGCCGAGATTCGCTTCGATGTCGCGCACGAGGCCGACACCGTCGGTGTTGTCGCCATGGATGCGGCCGTCGGCGTCGATGCGCAGCGTGTTCACGGCACCCGCCGCCGCCGCGCGCGGCGACAGCGTGTCGGCGAGCGCATGCGCTTCGAGCTTGAACGGCACCGTCACGTTCGCGCCGCGCCCCCCTTCGGCGACGAAGGCCCGCACGGCCGCGTCGAAACCGTCGACCGGTGCGAGCCGGTGCGTGTATTCGACCGGCTCGCCCGTTTGCGCGGCGAATTGCGCGTGGATGAACGGCGACTTGCTGTGTGCCACCGGGTTGCCGAATACGACATAGCGGTCGGCGCCGTGCATCGACGCAATCGCGGTCATGATGCGCGCCCCTCTTCGCCGGCGTTGCCGTTCGCGGCTTCGCCGCCTTCACCGGCCGCCGCGCCATCCGCTTCCGCCAGAGCTTCGGCTTCGGTTTCGGCCGTGGCGTCTTCGGTGTCGATCAGCGTGTCGTCGCCGCCTTCGGCGTCATCCTCTTCCTCGGCCGCGTCGCCGCTCGTCACGGTCGGCGCGTCGAGCACGTTCAGCAACCGCACCGACGCCTCGATCGTCAGCTCGTCGAGCGCCATCACGTCGAGCAACACGCGCGTACCGCGCGCATGCACGCCCAGCCCCGGCACGTGCAGCAGCAGCGGAATTTCCTCGAGGCGCACGAGGTCGCCCTTCACGACGCTCGCGACGACCTGCTTCTTCTGCTCCTGCGCGAGCCAGCGCAGGCACCAGAAATACTCCATCCGGCGCTGGTAGTCGGCGTAGGCCGTGTAGGTGTCGTCGAAGCCCTGCACGACCGCGTACAGATCGGCGTCCTTCGGCTTGAACGGCGCGGCGAGCTTCGCGGTGACGCCATGCTGCACGCACGCGAGCAGCTGCCACTGGTTCACGAGGTCGACGTAGCGGCGCAGCGGCGACGTGCTCCACGCGTACTGCGCGACGCCGAGGCCTTCGTGCGGCGCGGCCGTCGTCTGCATCCGCGTGCGCTTCGGGCCCGGCGCGCCGAAGCCGCGCTGCGAGCGGTAGATGCCCGGCACCGTGTGGTCGTGCAGGAAGGCGCCCCAGGTCGAGTTCGCGAGGATCGCAAGCTCCGACACGATCAGGTCGAGCGGCGACCCGCGGCGGCGCGGCGTGATCGACACGTGCTCGCCGTCGACGTAGAAGTTGTAATCGGTGTTGCGCTGCACCTCGCGCTTCAGGCCGTAGCCCGCGCGCGCGACCTGGCGCTTCTCGAACAGCGCCTGCGCGAGCGGCCACAGCACGGCGATGTCATCCTTGTGCGGATAGTCGCCGGTGCCGGCCGCGAGCGTCTCCTCGTTGACGAGCTCGTCGAGGTGGTTGTGCCGCAGGTTGCTCTTCACGAACACGAGCTCGGCGCGCGTCTCGTTCGCGACGATCTCCTGGGTTTCGCGATTGACGATGATGTACAGCGACAGCGCCGGACGGTAATCGCCTTCCTTCAGCGTGAACACGTCGACGACGTCGTCCGGCAGCATCGTGATCTTGTCGCCCGGCATGTAGACGGTCGACAGGCGCGTGCGCGCGATCGCGTCGACCGGGTCGCCGCGCACGATGCCGAGCGCCGGCGCCGCGATGTGCACGCCGATCCGCACGCGGCCGTCGGCCAGGTGCTCGACCGAGAACGCATCGTCGATTTCGGTCGTCGTGATGTCGTCGATCGAGAACGCCTGGACGTCCGCACGCGGCAGGTCGTCCGGCAGCGGGCCGACCGTGACGGCCGGGAAGCCCGTGCCGTGCGGGAAGAATTCCGCGAGGAAGCGCGCCTCGTGCAACGCACGCGGCGACGCGATGCCGCCGCAGTCGAGCATCAGCCGCGCCGGCGACACGCCGCGCGCACCGGCCGCCGCTTCCATCGCCTTGTATTCGATCGAGTTCTTGTCCGGCCGCGTCAGCAGCCCGAGCACCTTGCCCGCGAACGCCTCCGGCAGCTTGCCGGCCTTCAGTTCCTCTTCATACTGCACCTGGACGAGCGCCTGCTGGCGCTTGCGCTCGAGCGACGCGAGCGCCATCTTGAGCTGCTCTTCCGGCGCGCGCTGGTACTGGCCGCGCCCCTTGCGGCGGAAGTAGACGGGCGAGCCGTGCAGGCGCAACACGAGCGCCGCGCGCTCGACCGGGCCGTACGACGCGCCGAAGTATTCCGCGGCCAGCGCCGTATAGGCGAACTCGTCGGCCGGCGCGCATTCCCACAGGAAATCCAGATCGATCTGCTGCGCGGCCGTGTCGGCTTCCTGCATCAGTTCGCTTGCGGCCGGCTTGTCGAATTCGATCAGCACGTCTTTCGCGCGCACCTTCGCCCGCCGCCCGCCGGGCAACTCGACCTGAAACGCGTCGCCCTGGCGCGACAGCACGCTGCCCGCCTTGAAACTGCCCGATTCCTCGAAGAAAACGTTCACTCAGTACTCTCGTTCAGACTGCCGGGCGCCGCGTCGGCGGCGCCGCATGATGATGGGAATTCGATCGGCACATGGCCGGTTTAAGACGTCTTTCCGTCGCAAAAGGCGAGAACGTCGTCGACATAGTCGGCAAATTCGCTGATCCCGTGATCGCTGCCTTCGATCACGCGCGTCTTCGCGCCCGGGTAATGCGCGAGCATCTCGCGGTAATCGAGCACTTCGTCGCCGGTCGCCGCGAACAGATAGTAGCGTTCGGCACGCGTGATCGCCGGCACGCGCAGCGCATCGAGTTCCTGCAGGTGACGACGCTCGACGACGATCGTGCCGCCGCCGTGGTACAGCGGCTGCTCGCCCAGATGCTGCTCGAGATCGCGCTGCGGCACGATGGCCGGATTCAGCAGCACGGCCTTCCAGCCGTGCTTTTCGGCTAGCCACGTCGCGTAATAGCCGCCGAGCGAGCTGCCGATGACGGTCACGTCGCGCGCACCGGCCACCTCGGTTTCGGCCACCGCGATCGCTTCGAGCGGGGACACCGACAGCGACGGGCACCGCCACTCGTCAATCCGGCCGAGTTCGGCCATGCGCGCGGCGAGCTGGCGCGACTTCTGCGATTCCGGCGACGACCGGAAGCCGTGCAGGTACAGGATCACGTGCGGCTCCCGAGCGCATCGAGCAGCTTCTGGTGCACGCCGCCGAAGCCGCCGTTGCTCATCACGAGCACGTGGTCGCCCGGGCGGGCGGCTGCGACGACGGACTTCACCAGCAGGTGCAGATCGTCGAATGCGTGGGCCTTGTCGCCGAGCGGCGCCAGCGCTTCGGCCAGGTTCCAGCCGAGCGCGTCGCGCCCGGTCGGCGCGCCGTAGCCGAACACGAGATCGGCGTCGGCCAGGCTCGCCGGCAGTTGCGACTTCATCACGCCGAGCTTCATCGTGTTCGAGCGCGGCTCGAGCACCGCGAGGATGCGGGCATTCTGACGGCCGATGCGGGCACGAAGGCCGGCGATCGTGGTGTCGATCGCGGTCGGATGGTGCGCGAAGTCGTCGTAGACGGTCACGCCGTCCACGCTGCCGCGCACTTCCATCCGACGCTTCACGTTACGGAACGACGCGAGGGATTCGGCCGCCTGCGCGGGCGGCACACCGACGTGGCGCGCGGCCGCGATCGCTGCAAGCGCGTTCATCCGGTTGTGATCGCCCTGCACCTGCCACGCGACTTCGCCGACGCGTTCCGCGTGCGAATACACCGCGAAACGCTCGTCGACCGGCACGCCGTCCTCGGCCGGCAGCGCCTGCCAGCCGCCGTCGACGCCGAAGCGCTCGACCTCGCTCCAGCAGCCGCGCGCCAGCACGCGCTCGAGCGCGTCCGAGCGGCCGTTCGTGACGATCCGGCCGACACCGGGCACGGTCCGCACGAGATGGTGAAATTGCGTCTCGATCGCGGCGAGATCCGGGAAGATGTCGGCGTGATCGAATTCGAGATTGTTCAGCACCGCGGTGCGCGGCCGGTAGTGGACGAACTTCGAGCGCTTGTCGAAGAACGCCGTGTCGTATTCGTCGGCCTCGATCACGAAGAAGCTCGAATCGGTGAGCCGCGCCGACACGCCGAAGTTCAGCGGCACGCCGCCGATCAGGAAGCCCGGATTCAGGCCCGCGTCTTCCAGCAGCCACGCGAGCATCGACGACGTGGTCGTCTTGCCGTGCGTGCCCGCGACCGCGAGCACCCATTTGCCGGCCAGCACGTGCTCGCCGAGCCACTGCGGGCCCGACACGTACGGCAGGCCGCGATCCAGGATCGCCTCCATCAGCGGATTGCCGCGCGTGACGACGTTGCCGATCACGAACAGGTCCGGTTTCAGGTCGATCTGCTCGGCGCCGTAGCCCTCGATCAGCGTGATGCCCTGCGCCTCGAGCTGCGTGCTCATCGGCGGATAGACGCCCGCGTCGCAACCCGTCACCGTGTGGCCCGCCTCGCGCGCGAGTACGGCGAGACCGCCCATGAAGGTGCCGCAGATGCCAAGAATGTGGATGTGCATAGATGAATGCTTTCGCGCCGCCGGGCGCCGTCGATTCGGAAAGGATGCGTGTGCGGCGCGGCGGACGGGCCGTGCGGCCGACGCCCGGCCAACGGCTGTTGCCGCGACACAAAGAACAGTATTGTAACTGACGGCCTGCCGTGCCCGGCGGCCCGAACGCTGCGCGCGAACGGCGCCGGCACGCCGGGCGGCAGGCCGCCGCACCCGCGCTCGGGCCCTGCGGCGATCGAGTATGATTGCCGGATCATGTCTCGTAAAACCCTTCTCGACCCGCGGCGCGTCCGCGAGGAAATTGCCCAGTCCGCCGCGCGCCTGATCGCGGAGGACGGCCTGGACTATGCCGGCGCAAAGCGCAAGGCCGCGCGCCAGTTGCTGGGCGATACGCGCGTTGCCGGCGAATGGCTGCCGGATAACGACCAGATCGAGGAAGAACTGCGCGAGTACCTCGCCCTGTTCCAGAGCGACACGCAGCCGGACGAACTGCGCCGCCTGCGCGAAATCGCGCTCGACTGGATGCGCCGGCTCGCCGAGTTCCATCCTTATGTGACGGGTGCCGTGCTGAACGGCACCGCGAATGCGCATTCGGATATCCATTTGCAGGCATTCACCGACAACCCGAAGGACGTCGCGATCTACCTGCTGAACCAGAACGTCCAGTACGACGTGTCCGAGACGCGGCACTTCGCGGGCCGCGCCGACGTCGAGACGCTCAGTTTCCTGTGGCGCCCGCGGCGCGACGTCGACGCGATCGGCATCCACCTCGCGCTCTATGCGAGCGACGACCTGCGCGGCGCGGTCAAGGCCGACGCGCGCGGCCGGGTCGCCCGTGCGGATGCCGCCGCGCTGCGCGCGCTCGTCGAAGCAGGCAAGACCCCTTCCGAACCGGAATGATTCAACGATGATGATGAAACGCATGTTGGCGCTCGCGGTGGTCGCGGCCGCCGCCGTTGCCGGCGGGCTCGCCGCCGGCCATTGGTTCCGCGGCCCGGCCGACGACGGTGTCGCCGTCGCGGCGCCCGCCGCACACGGCAGCCCGGTCGAACAGTTGTGGGCGGCGTCGCTGACGGGCACTGACGGCAAGCCGGCCACGTTGTCCGCGTTCAAGGGCCAGAAGGTCGTCGTCAATTTCTGGGCGTCATGGTGCGGCCCCTGCGTCGAGGAGATGCCGGAGCTCGTCGCGCTGTCGCACCAATACAAGCAGAAGGGCATCCGTTTCATCGGGATCGGCGTCGATTCCGAACAGAACGTGAAGAACTTTCTGCAGAAGGTGAAGGTCGATTACCCGGTATTCGTCAGCGGATATGCGGGCGCCGATCTGGCCCGCAATTTCGGAAATACGGCCGGCGCGCTGCCGTTTACGGTCGTCATCGACGAAACCGGCAAGATCCGCGAGACAAAATTGGGGCAAATCCAGCCGGCCGAGCTGAAAAAGACGCTCGACGCGCTGTAACCTGCCCGAACGGCGGCCCGCACGTTGGCGGCAATTTGCCCGTCGATCACCGCAATTTCGCGTGAATTCGCCGACACTTTGGATGTGCACCGGTAATTCTTGCAGATCGCGTGCGCCCGGCCGTTCGGCAAAACTAGACAAATTTCTCTAAATAGCGCTAAAGTTCGCGCAATTCCGCAGAAATAGAAGCGACCATGACACGATTGCTGGTGCTGCACGGCCCCAACCTGAACCTTCTCGGCACCCGGGAACCGGAGGTGTACGGCCGCGTCACGCTCGCCCAGATCGATCAGGCGCTTGCCGCGCGTGCCCGGGAAGCCGGCGCCGAACTGTCGTCGTTCCAGAGCAACCATGAAGGCGCGCTGGTCGACCGCATCCAGGCCGCGCGGGAGGAACAGACCGATTTCATCCTGATCAATCCGGCCGCGTACACGCACACGAGTGTCGCGATCCGGGACGCGATCGCCGGCGTTGGCATCCCGTTCGTCGAGGTTCACTTGTCGAACGTGCATCGCCGCGAAGCGTTCAGGCACCACTCCTACTTTTCCGACCAGGCCGAAGGCGTGATCTGCGGGCTCGGCTGGAAAGGTTATCTGTACGCGCTCGAGTACGCGCTGGACAAGCTGCAAGGCACGTCGCGCGGCTGATTTCGCGATCTAGATTCAGCGCCGGCCCCTAACCGGCGCTTTCACGTATTGAAAGGGGAATTCCCGATGGATCTTCGTAAGCTGAAAACTCTGATCGACCTCGTTTCCGAATCCGGCATCTCCGAGCTGGAAGTGACGGAAGGCGAAGGCAAGGTGCGCATCGTCAAGAACGCGCCGCCGGTCTACGTGCAGCCGACGGCTGGGTATGCCCCGCAAGTCAGCGCGCCGGCCCCGTCGGCCGCGCTGCCGACCGAAGGCGCTGCCGCGCCGGCCGCAGGCGGCTCAGCCGCTCCGGCGGCCCCGCAGGGCCACGTCGTGACGTCGCCGATGGTCGGCACGTTCTATCGCGCACCGTCGCCGGGCGCGGACCCGTTCGTCCAGGTGGGCGACACGGTCAAGGAAGGCCAGACCATCTGCATCATCGAAGCGATGAAGCTGCTCAACGAGATCGAGTCGGACAAGGCCGGCGTGATCAAGGAAATCCTCGTCGAGAACGGCCAGGCCGTCGAATACGGCCAGCCGCTTTTCGTGATCGGCTAAGTCCGCCGCGCGGCCTGCGGGCCGCGCGCCGCCGATGCCCGCCAGGCGCCGTTCGCGCGCCCCTCGAAGAGACGAATACTCGCTATGTTTGAAAAAATCCTCATTGCCAACCGCGGTGAAATCGCGCTGCGCATCCAGCGTGCGTGCCGGGAGCTCGGCGTCAAGACGGTGGTCGTCTACTCGGAAGCCGACAAGGAAGCCAAGTACGTGCGCCTCGCGGACGAAGCCGTCTGTATCGGCCCGGCCCCGTCGAACCTGAGCTACCTGAACATGCCGGCGCTGATCAGCGCCGCGGAAGTCACCGATGCCGAGGCGATCCACCCCGGCTACGGCTTCCTGTCGGAGAACGCCGATTTCGCGGAACGTGTCGAGCAGTCGGGCTTCACGTTCATCGGCCCGCGCCCGGAAACGATCCGCATGATGGGTGACAAGGTCACCGCGAAGCAGACGATGATCAAGACCGGCGTGCCGTGCGTGCCGGGCTCGGAAGGCGCGTTGCCGGACGATCCGAAGGAGATCGTCAAGATTGCGCGCGCGATCGGCTATCCGGTCATCATCAAGGCTGCAGGCGGCGGTGGCGGGCGCGGGATGCGCGTCGTGCACACCGAGGCCGCGCTCGTCAACGCGGTCAACATGACCCGCGAGGAAGCCGGCCGTGCGTTCGGCAACCCGCAGGTGTACATGGAGAAGTTCCTCGAGAACCCGCGCCACATCGAAATCCAGGTGCTGTCCGACGCGTACAAGAACGCGATCTGGCTCGGCGAGCGCGATTGCTCGATGCAGCGCCGCCACCAGAAGGTGATCGAGGAAGCGCCGGCACCCGGCATTCCGCGCCGCCTGATCGACCGCATCGGCGACCGCTGCGCGGACGCCTGCAAGAAGATGGGCTACCTCGGTGCGGGCACGTTCGAATTCCTGTACGAAAACGGCGAGTTCTACTTCATCGAGATGAACACGCGCGTGCAGGTCGAACACCCGGTATCGGAGCTGATCACGGGCGTCGACATCGTGCAGGAACAGATCCGCATCGCGGCCGGCGAGAAGCTCACGCTGCGCCAGCGCGACATCCAGTTCCGCGGACATGCGATCGAATGCCGGATCAACGCGGAAGATCCGTTCAAGTTCACGCCGTCGCCGGGCCGGATCACGTCGTGGCATACGCCGGGCGGCCCCGGCGTGCGCGTCGATTCGCACGCCTACAATGGCTATTTCGTGCCGCCGAACTATGATTCGATGATCGGCAAGCTGATCACCTACGGCGCGACGCGCGAGCAGGCGATCAGCCGGATGCGCATCGCGCTGTCGGAAATGGTCGTCGAAGGCATCCAGACCAACATCCCGCTGCACCGCGAGCTGATGATCGATTCGAAGTTCGTCGAAGGCGGCACCAGCATCCACTACCTCGAAAACCGGCTCGCCCAGAAGCAGCAGGTCGCACCGGAAGAAGCGTAAGCATGAGCTATCGCGAACTCGTCGTCGAACTGGCCCGTGAGCATGCGGAGGCGCTGTCCGACGCGCTGCTCGAACTCGGCGCGCTGTCGGTGTCGGTCGAGGATGCCGACGCCGACACGCCCGACGAACAGCCGCTCTTCGGCGAGCCGGGCCTCGTGCCCGACCGCACCGCGTGGCAGCACTCGCGCGTGGTCGCGCTGCTCGCGGCAGACCATGAGCCAGCCGTGCTGCTGGCGGCGGCCGCGAATGAGATCGGCGTCGCCGAGACGCCGGCGTTCACCGTCCGCGAAGTCGAAGAGCAGGACTGGGTGCGTCTCACGCAATCGCAGTTCGAGCCGATCCCGATCGGCGAGCGGATCTGGGTCGTGCCGTCGTGGCACGATGCGCCCGATCCCGACGCGCTCATCCTCGAACTCGATCCGGGCCTCGCCTTCGGCACCGGCAGCCACCCGACCACGCGCCTGTGCATGGAATGGCTCGAGCAGTCGGTGAAGCCCGGCCAGTCGGTGCTCGACTACGGCTGCGGCTCGGGCATTCTCGCGATCCTCGCGAAGAAATGCGGGGCGAACCCCGTCATCGGCATCGACATCGATCCGCAGGCGGTCGAATCGGCGCGGCAGAACAGCGAACGCAACCGTGCGGAAGTCACGTACGGGCTGCCCGATGCATGCCCCGACGGTGAATTCGACATCGTCGTCGCGAACATCCTGTCGAATCCGCTGAAGCTGATGGCGTCGATGCTCGCCTCGAAGGTCAAGCCGGGCGGGCGCATCGCGCTGTCGGGCGTGCTCGCGCGCCAGGCGGACGAAGTGGCGGCCGTCTACGCACGTTACGTCGACATCTCGGTCTGGCGTGAGCACGAAGGTTGG
Source organism: Burkholderia sp. Tr-20390 (assembly GCF_017104595.1). Classification (NCBI taxonomy): domain Bacteria; kingdom Pseudomonadati; phylum Pseudomonadota; class Betaproteobacteria; order Burkholderiales; family Burkholderiaceae; genus Burkholderia; species Burkholderia sp. Tr-20390. The sequence goes on from NZ_JAAGPC010000120.1 coordinate 16,011, forward strand.
GTATGCCTCGCCGGAACCCGACGCGAAAGCCATTAGAATAGCGCTGTCCTTCACTCTGGCCAGCAGGCCACCCGGCTCGACATGCTTCTTGCGACGCGCTGCCCTCATTGCGAAACCGTCTTCAGGCTGCAGCAGGAACAGCTCTCGCTGCATCAAGGGCTCGTGCGCTGCGGGCATTGCCACGAAGTCTTCAACGCATCCGAGTCGCTCGTTCCCGAGCACGCGCAGCAGCCCGAGCCGGTCCTGACCGAGCCGGTCCTGACCGAGCCGGTCCTGACCGAACCGGCTGCCGCGCAAGATGACGGTGATGCGCATCATCCGGCCCCGCCTCGGCTGTTCGCTGCCGAAGCGCCGGCCGGATCACCTTCCGACACCGATTACAAGCCCGAAGGCTGGGACATGTGGGCGCCGTGGCTCGATGCCGGCGTCGACCCGTCGCTGCAGCACAGCGTGCAGACCTTGCGCACCGAGCCGCTGATCCCGCTTGCCCTTCCGTCCATCGAAGCCGGCGTCGTTCACCTGTCGGGCACGCCCGCACCGTTCGCGCCCTCCCCGGCCGAGCTGGCCCCCTCCGCCGCCGTCGAACAGCCGGCCGAATCGCTGCGGACCCAGACGCAAACGCAAACGCCGCAGGATACCGAACCATCGGCCGCGCCCGTCGAACACGACCTGCGTGAGCCCCGCTTCGTCGCGCACCGTCCGTCGGACGCAGAGACCGCTCGCGACGCCGCCGAACCCGTCGGCACCGCGCACTTCGCCGTGCCGGACGACGAACGCGCGCCGCGCGAACCGCGCTTTGCGTTCACGCCGGCGCCAGCCGTCACCGAAGCCGGGCCCGAGCCTGACTCCGGCACCACCCGGCACGACGAGACGCCCGCCGCATCGACCCACGCGCCGGCCGCCCCCTTCCCCCCTGCGCTGACCGACGATGATCGTCCGCATTTCACCGTCACGCGCGAGACGCGCGCGCCGCAGCGGCGCGGCATGCTCGGCGGCTTTTTCGGCGGCCTCGTCGCTGCCGTGCTCGCCGTGCTGCTCGTCGGGCAACTCGCATGGTGGCAGCGCGAAACGCTGATGATCTACTGGCCCGTCACGCAGGGCTGGTTCCGGCAGGCCTGCGCGCCGCTCGGCTGCACGGTTGCGCCGCCGCGCGCGATCGACGGCCTGCGGCTCGACGCGACCGACCTGCGCCAGCTCGACGGCCCGCGCGAGCTCGAGCTGAAGGTGCCGCTGACGAACCGCTACCGCGTCGCACTCGCCTACCCGTCGCTCGAGCTGACGCTGCTCGACGACACCAACCACGTGACCGTGCGCCGCGTACTCGCGCCGCGCGACTACGTGCGCCCGGGCACGCCGATCGACGCCGGGTTGCCGCCCGGCACGACGCAGACGATGGTCGTCCGCGTCGACACGAACGGTGCGCCCGCCTCGAATTTCCGCGTCCAGATTTTCTATCCGTGACGCGCCGCGGCGCGCGCCTGCGCGCCCGTCTCAACCCGCGCGCCCGAGCGGCGCGCTATTTCGGAGCACGAACATGAGCAAAGTTACGCTGGGTGGCAACCCGATCGATCTCGCCGGCACGTTCCCGGCCGTCGGCGCACAAGCCGCCGATTTCAAGCTGGTCGGCAAGGACCTCGCCGACCTGTCGCTCGCCAGCTTCGCCGGCAAGCGCAAGGTGCTGAACATCGTCCCGAGCCTCGACACGCCGACCTGCGCGACGTCGACCCGTAAGTTCAACGAAGCCGCATCGTCGCTCGACAACACGGTTGTCGTCGTCGTGTCCGCCGACCTGCCGTTCGCCGCTTCGCGCTTTTGCACGACCGAAGGCCTCGAGAATGTCGTGACGGCTTCGACGTTCCGCACCGGCCGCGCGTTCGCGAACGCGTACGGCGTCGACGTGACGAGCGGCCCGCTGAACGGCCTGACCGCGCGTGCGGTCGTCGTGCTCGACGCGCAGGACAAGGTGATCCACGCGGAACTCGTCGGCGAAATCAAGGACGAGCCGAACTACGACGCAGCGCTCGCCGCACTGAAGTAAGCTTTCTTTCGCTTTCCCCTGCCGCGCCGCGCCTTTCGCGCGGCGTTGTCGCGCAGGGTCCCTCATTTCTACAGGAACGCACACCTTGGCTACGTTGATTTGCGGTTCGATCGCCTACGATTCCATCATGACCTTCGAGGGGCGGTTCCGCGAGCACATCCTGCCCGACCAGGTGCACCTCATCAACCTGAGCTTCCTGGTGCCGACGATGCGCCGCGAATTCGGCGGCTGCGCGGGCAATATCGCGTACGCGCTGCACCTGCTCGGCGGCGATGCGCGCATCATGGGGACGATCGGCGCACTCGACGCGCAGCCGTATCTCGACCGGCTCGACCAGCTCGGCCTGCGCCGCGACCACGTTCGCGTGCTGCCCGACACGTATACCGCGCAGGCGATGATCACGACCGATCTCGACAACAACCAGATCACGGCGTTCCACCCGGGCGCGATGATGCAGTCGCACCTGAACCACGCGGGCGACGCGCCGGGCATCAAGCTCGCGATCGTCGGCCCCGACGGCTTCGACGGGATGGTGCAGCACGTGGAAGAGCTCGCCAAGGCCGGCGTGCCGTTCGTGTTCGATCCGGGCCAGGGCCTGCCGCTGTTCGACGGTGCGACGCTGCGCCGCAGCATTGAACTTGCGACCTATGTAGCGGTCAACGACTACGAGGCCAAGCTGGTGAGCGACAAGACGGGATGGTCCGAAGATGAAATCGCCAGCCGGGTCGACGCCCTCGTCATCACGCGTGGCGAGCACGGCGCGACCATCCGCCACAAACAGGGCACGGAGCAGATTCCTGTCGTGCCGGCCGAGCGGATCTCCGATCCGACCGGCTGCGGCGATGCCTTCCGGGGTGGCTTGCTGTACGGCATCGAGCATGGCCTCGACTGGGCAACCACGGGCCGCCTCGCGAGCCTGATGGGCTCGATCAAGATCGCCCACCAGGGGCCCCAGACTTACGTACTGACGCGCGCCGAAATCGACGCGCGCTTCGAGACTGCATTCGGTTACAGTCTCAAATGAATATTGTGGGAGAGCAAAGATGTTGACGAAAAAGACCCTCACGCTCGCGGCCATGCTGACGGCCTCGCTGACGCTCACCGGTTGCTTCACCGCACCCGGTTCGGCGGATGTCTATAGCGTCGGCCAGGCGCAGCGCGAACAGACTGTCCGCATGGGCACGGTCGAAAGCGTCCGCGCGGTGCGCATCCAGTCCGACGGCGGCGGCAGCGCGATCGGCACGCTCGGCGGCGGCGCACTCGGCGCGGTGGCAGGCAGCGCGATCGGCGGCGGCAAGGGGTCGATCCTGACCGCGATCGCCGGCGGCCTCGTCGGCGCGGTCGCGGGCAACGCGGTCGGCGAAAACCTCAGCACGGCGAACGGTGTCGAAATCACCGTGCGCCTCGACAACGGCGATCTGCGCTCGATCACGCAGGCTGCAAGCGGCGAAGCGTTCCGCGCCGGCGAACGCGTGCGACTGCTGTCGAGCGGCGGCGTCACGCGCGTCACGCACTAACAGGTACCTCAGCACGCGGCGCAAGCCGCGGTCGAACGCATGTGCGAAGCTGCACATGCGTTTTTTTTCGTCCGTACTCGCCGCAGCCGGCGTACGGGCGTCCGGCGTACGGGCGTCCGGTATGCGGGCACATCCACCGGCAAGGACGTACGAAAAAAATCCCGCCACCTGAGCCAGATGGCGGGACTGATTGAGTAGCGCTACTCAACCCACGGACACCACGTGAGTGTCCGGGTGGTGCAGGTCAGCCTCGATTACGGACGGCTGCCGGTCGGGAACGGCCATGCCGCTGCCGGGTTGAGCGCGGTCTTCACGCCCGATGCCGGCGCAACCGATGCGGTCGACGCGGTCGTTGCCGGCGCAGCCTTCTTCACGACGGCCTTCTTCGGAGCAGCAGCCTTCTTCGGAGCGGCAGCCTTCTTCGCAGGAGCCGCAGCCGGGGCAGCAGCGGCAGCCTTCTTCGCCGGAGCAGCGGCCTTCTTCGCAGGGGCAGCCTTCTTGGCGGGCGCAGCCTTCTTCGCGGCAGCCTTCTTCGCAGGAGCAGCCTTCTTCGCAGCAGCCTTCTTCGCCGGCGCGGCCTTCTTCGCAGCAGCCTTCTTAGCCGGTGCGGCCTTCTTCGCAGCAACCTTCTTCACTGCGACTTTCTTGGCGGCAACCTTCTTCGCTGCGGCCTTCTTCGCCGGTGCTGCCTTCTTCGCGGCAACCTTCTTCACCGCGACCTTCTTGGCGGCAACCTTCTTCGTTGCGACCTTCTTCGCAGCAACCTTCTTCACTGCGGCCTTCTTCGCCGGTGCTGCCTTCTTCGCGGCAACCTTCTTCACCGCGACCTTCTTCGCAGCAACCTTCTTCACTGCAACGGCCTTCTTCGCCGGAGCAGCAGCCTTCTTCGCAGCGACCTTCTTCACTGCGGCCTTCTTTGCAGCCGGTTTCTTCTTGGCAAGTGCCATGTTGTTCTCCTTCAGGTTCAGATGAGAGTCAGTTCAAACTACACCCTTCGTCAAAACCCGCTTCCCGCGGACGCTGTTCAGGACGTGCGCTTCGAAGCGGGCTATTCATCGGCGTACGCGGATACCACGCGCTTACGCTAATGAATACGGTATGGCGCGCGTGACCACCCGGCCTCGCGCGCCAAATCAAGTCGGTAGCCGGCGCACCTCGCGCCGCTACCCCTAATCGCTTGATCAAGCGGACCGCCACACGGCCGTCCGCTTTTTCCGGAGGGAAGTTTGCCCATCCCACTGAAGGGTTCGCAAAGTGCCTGTCGTGTCGTCGTGCCGTTAAGGCACCGGGCATGCTTTGCATCAGGCGTTCTTGCTCCTAAACCTTGAGCCGGGGCCGAGAGGCCGCCGGCTGTTCCATCATGTGACGGGTTCGCTGCTGCGGGTTATTCCCAGGACAGCGCGCCGCCCGTCTGATACTCGATCACACGCGTCTCGAAGAAGTTGCGTTCCTTCTTCAGGTCGATCATCTCGCTCATCCACGGGAACGGGTTTTCCTCGTTCGGGTACAGCGGATCGAGGCCGATCTGCTGGCAACGACGGTTGCTGATGAAGCGCAGATAGCTCTTGAACATCGACGCGTTCAAACCCAGCACGCCGCGCGGCATCGTGTCCTCGGCGTAGCGGTATTCGAGTTCGACAGCCTGCTTGAACAGCTCGCGGATCTCGGCGCGGAATTCGGCGGTCCAGAGATGCGGATTCTCGAGCTTGATCTGGTTGATCAGGTCGATGCCGAAGTTGCAGTGCATCGACTCGTCGCGCAGGATGTACTGATATTGCTCTGCAGCACCCGTCATCTTGTTCTGGCGGCCGAGCGCGAGGATCTGCGTAAACCCGACATAGAAGAACAGGCCTTCCATGATGCAGGCGAACACGATCAGCGACTTCAGCAGCTTCTGATCCGCTTCGAGCGTGCCGGTCTTGAAGGCCGGATCCGTCAGCGTGTGGATGAACGGGATCAGGAATTCGTCCTTCGCGCGGATCGACGTGACCTCGTGGTACGCGTTGAAGATCTCGCCTTCGTCGAGACCGAGCGATTCGACAATGTATTGGTACGCGTGCGTGTGGATCGCCTCTTCGAACGCCTGGCGCAGCAGGAACTGCCGGCACTCGGGCGCCGTGATGTGGCGGTACGTGCCGAGCACGATGTTGTTCGCCGCGAGCGAATCGGCCGTCACGAAGAAGCCGAGGTTGCGCTTCACGATGCGGCGCTCGTCCTCGGTCAGACCGTTCGGGTCCTTCCACAGAGCGATGTCGCGGGACATGTTGATTTCCTGCGGCATCCAGTGGTTCGCGCAACCGGCCAGATACTTTTCCCACGCCCACTTGTACTTGAACGGCACCAGCTGATTGACGTCAGTCTGGCCGTTGATGATGCGCTTGTCGGCGACATTGACCCGCGCTTCCGAACCGCCGGCGGGAACAGCCGATGCTTGCGGGGGCACCGCAAGATCGCCTTCGAAAATGTCGCGGACCTGATGGGCGGCAGGCGTTGCAGCCTGCAGTCCGACAGCCGTTCCTGCGGAGGTGCGCATCGCGTTTTGCTGCGCTCCGCTCGCGGGAGTTACGGCAGTCTTCTCTTCATCCCAGTTGAGCATAAATTCTCACCATCAATTTAGAACGGTTTGTACCATCTTTTCCTGAGCGATAAAAGGGTTCGCTCACGAAAAATCCTTTTTTCGATTCGCGTTGCGACCTCGATACAACACTTTGAGCAACGCATCGTCGTTCATGCAGCGCGCGATGTGCGTCGCGCGTGTATCGCGAGGTGCGCTCGACGCATCGAACGCTGATCGAAACGCGACGTCGTCGGGGATGTTTCGATCGCTTGTCACTGCCTGCAACGCAGGTGCCGCGTTACAGATTCCTTATCATTTTTTTAGTTGAGAGCGGCGCACACTTCAACCTCGATCGGTCGTCGTGTGCGCCGCGCTGACCTGCTTCTCAGGTCAGGCGCACTGCGTTACTGGCACGCTTCGCATTCGTCGAAGCCAGGATCGCCCGGACGCATCGTGCACACCGGACCATCTGCCTCGACCGGTGCGAGTGCCGGTGCCGCGTTGACCGCGCCCGACGACGCATCGCCGCCTGCCGCACCGAAGCCGCCAGCCGCGCCTTGCGCGCCGCCGCTGCTCGAACCGCCGCCCGTCGGCACGGCGTTCAGCGCGCCGTGTGCGACCGTCGACTTCTCGACGTGCGTCGCCGCCATCGTGCGGAGGTAGTAGGTCGTCTTCAGGCCGCGCAGCCATGCAAGCTTGTAGACCTCGTCGAGCTTCTTGCCCGACGCGCCGCCCATGTAGATGTTCAGCGACTGCGCCTGGTCGATCCACTTCTGGCGACGCGATGCCGCTTCGACCAGCCACGTCGGGTCGACTTCGAACGCGGTCGCGTAGATCGCGCGGAGGTCGGCCGGGATGCGGTCGATGCGCGACAGCATGCCGTCGAAGTACTTCAGGTCGGCGACCATCACTTCGTCCCACAGGCCGCGTTCCTTCAGGTCGCGCACCAGGTACTCGTTCACCACCGTGAATTCGCCCGACAGGTTCGACTTCACGTACAGGTTCTGGAAGGTCGGCTCGATACAGGCCGACACGCCGATGATGTTCGAGATCGTCGCCGTCGGCGCGATCGCGACGCAGTTCGAGTTGCGCATGCCGTGCGCGGCGATCCGCGAACGCAGCGACGTCCAGTCGAGCGATTCGGAGGTATCGACTTCGACGTAGCCGCCGCGTGCTTCCGTCAGCAGCTTCAGCGTGTCCTGCGGGAGGATGCCGCGATCCCACAGCGAGCCGCGGTAGCTCGAGTAGCGGCCGCGCTCTTCGGCCAGCTCGGTCGACGCGTAGTACGCGTAGTAGCAGACCGCTTCCATCGAACGATCGGCGAACTCGACCGCCGCTTCCGACGCGTACGGCGTGCGCAGCAGGTGCAGGCAGTCCTGGAAGCCCATGATGCCCATGCCGACCGGACGGTGCTTCAGGTTCGAGTTACGCGCCTTCGGCACCGCGTAGTAGTTGATGTCGATCACGTTGTCGAGCATGCGCATCGCGACGCTGATCGTGCGCTTCAGCTTGTCGTGGTCGAGCGCGTAGCTGCCGTCGGCCTGCTTCACCAGGTGGGCGACGAGGTTCACCGAGCCGAGGTTGCACACCGCGATTTCGGTGTCGCTCGTGTTCAGCGTGATTTCCGTGCACAGGTTCGACGAGTGGACGACGCCGACGTGCTGTTGCGGCGAGCGCACGTTGCACGGATCCTTGAACGTGATCCACGGGTGGCCCGTCTCGAACAGCATGCCGAGCATCTTGCGCCAGAGTTGCTGCGCCGGGATCTTCTTGAACAGCTTGATCTCGCCGCGCGCGACCTTGTCTTCGTAAGCCGTGTAAGCCTTCTCGAATTCCGCGCCGAACTTGTCGTGCAGGTCCGGGCAGGTCGACGGCGAGAACAGCGTCCAGTCCGCACCTTCCATCACGCGCTTCATGAACAGGTCGGGAATCCAGTTCGCCGTGTTCATGTCGTGCGTCCGGCGGCGATCGTCACCCGTGTTCTTGCGCAGCTCCAGGAACTCCTCGATGTCGAGGTGCCACGATTCGAGGTACGCGCAGACCGCGCCCTTGCGCTTGCCGCCCTGGTTGACCGCGACGGCCGTGTCGTTGACGACCTTCAGGAACGGGACCACGCCTTGCGACTTGCCGTTCGTGCCCTTGATATGCGAGCCGAGTGCACGCACGCGCGTCCAGTCGTTGCCCAGGCCGCCGGCGAACTTCGACAGCAGCGCGTTTTCCTTGAGCGCTTCATAGATGCCGTCGAGATCGTCCGCGACGGTCGTCAGGTAGCACGACGACAGCTGCGAGCGGTGCGTGCCCGAGTTGAACAGCGTCGGCGTCGAGCTCATGAAGTCGAAGCTGGACAGCACGTTGTAGAACTCGATCGCGCGCGTTTCGCGGTCGATCTCGTTCAGCGACAGGCCCATCGCGACGCGCATGAAGAAGGCCTGCGGCATTTCGATGCGGGTGCCTTCGACGTGCAGGAAGTAGCGGTCGTACAGCGTCTGCAGGCCGAGGTAGCCGAACTGCAGGTCGCGGTTCGCGTCGAGCGCTTCGCCGAGGCGCTTCAGGTCGAACTGCAGCAGCTTGTCGTCGAGCAGGCCGGCGTCGACGCCGCGCTTCAGGAACTGCGGGAAGTATTCCGCGTAACGGGTCGACATCTCGGCCTGCACCACTTCCTCACCGAGGATCTCGCGGCGGATCGTGTGCAGCAGGATGCGCGACGTAACCTGGCTGTATGCCGGATCCTTCTCGATCATCGTGCGTGCAGCCAGGATCGCCGAGTCGTAGACCTGGCTCATCGGCACGCCGTCGTACAGGTTCTTCACCGTCTCGGCGACGATCGGGTCAGGGTTAACCGCAGCGCCGAGGCCGTCGCATGCCGACACGATCAGCGCGCGCAGCGCGTTCAGGTCGAGCGGGCGCGTGACGCCGTTGTCGACGACGTTGATGCCGGTGCTCGCATCGCCGCCGGCTGCCGCTGCTTCCTCGCCCGCATGCTGGCGCTCGAGGTGACGCTTCTCGCGATACAGCACGTACGCACGCGCGACGTTGTGCTCGCCGCCGCGCATCAGCGCGAGTTCGACCTGGTCCTGGATGTCTTCGATATGGAACGTACCGCCGTTCGGGCGGCTGCGCACGAGCGCGCGCACGACGTTGTGCGTCAGTTGCTCGACCTGCTCGCGTACGCGCGCCGATGCCGCGCCCTGCCCGCCATTGACGGCCAGGAAAGCCTTGGTCACCGCAATCGCGATCTTCGAAGGTTCGAACGAGACGACGCTGCCGTTGCGGCGGATCACCTTGTAGTCGGCGAACGTGGCCTGCGGCGCGAGCGCCTTCGCGCCCTGTTCGGTCCCGCCGAGCGGACGGCTCGAGGCGCTCTCGTACTGGGACGTCGCGTTGTCGGTGGTTTGCATGTGCAAAGCTCCTGGTGTTGGATGGTGCGGAGAGAACCGCGGATTAAAACGAACGCTGCGCAACGCGGTGCGCGAGCGGTAAGAGGCGAGCGATGCGCCGGGGAAGCCGGTTCGGTCGATGCGCGACAACCGATCCGGTCGTGTGCTTCGTCATGTGTACCCTGCCCCGTCGATGTTCGCTGCGCTGATCGCGACGCCCGGACCGCCCGGCCTGACGCGCCGCCCTGAGAACCCTGTCCGCCGGCGTTGCCCGCCGGCCGGTGCCGCTCGGGTTTCCCCTGCGACACACACTATATCTAGTGCAGAACTGCTCAACTGGCACCAAGTATAGTGGACATTCGGAGGACGTCAAAATGGATAATTTGCGCTGAAGGTATTGACATCACCCCCACCCCGCGCAGGCTCAGACGCGACAAGGCATTGGTCGGAAAAAAAAATTTCGCGCCCTCAAAAACCCTGCGATCAGTGCTGACGGAAAGGAAAGTATTCGGCGGAAAAACCGGCATCGCTCGCGAAGCGTTGCCAATCGAAATGCGGGCCCGGGTCGGTCTTGCGGCCCGGCGCGACGTCCGAGTGCCCCGCGAATGCGTCGACCGGGTAGCGTGCCGCGAGCGCGCGGGAGAGCGCGGCGAGCATGGCGTACTGCGCGTCGTCGAACGGCACGTCGTCCGCACCCTCGAGCTCGATGCCGATCGAGAAGTCGTTGCAGCGCGCCCGGCCGAAGAACTCGGACGAGCCCGCATGCCACGCACGCTCGTCGCACGACACGAACTGCACGAGTTCGCCGTTGCGGCGGATCAGGAAGTGCGCGGACACGCGCACGTCGCGCAGGTGGCTCTGGTAATAGGGGTGCGCATCGCAGTCGAGACGATTCAGGAACAGCGCCTCGATCGCGTCACCGCCGAATTCGCCGGGCGGCAGGCTGATGTTGTGGACGACCACGAGCGTCGGCACCGCACCCGCGGGCCGCACCTCGAAGTTCGGCGACGGCGCATGGCGCGCTTCGCGCACCCAGCCGTGCGCGTCGACCGACAGCAACCGCGCGTCGCTCATCGTGCGTCGCGACCGCTCGACCGCGCGGCGTGGCGCTGCGCGTGCTCGGCGCTGCAGAAGTATTCACCGCCCGCGGCGACGGCGTCGCCCTTCGGCGCATGCACGCCGCATTCGGCGCAGCGCACCATCGGCTCGGGCAGCGCCCGCGCATCGCCGTTCGGGCGCCCCGCACCCGCGCCG
>NZ_JAAGPC010000121.1:0-26734 GCF_017104595.1 Burkholderia sp. Tr-20390
GGTCGAACAGTCGGTGCACATCTACAACCATGAGCGACCGCATACGGCTCTGAAATACAAAACGCCCGATGCGGTGCATCGGGCGTTCTAGTGCCTGGATACTGTCAACCTATTCCAGGACTTGACACTGCATCGCTTGCGGCCGTCGTGCATGGTGCATGCGACGGCCTGCGGGCGATCAACCATCCACCGGCTGCGCCGGCGTGTCGAGCGTCAACTGATAGAACGCCGCGTCGAGCCAACGGCCGAACTTGAATCCCGCCTGCGTGATCGTGCCCGAGTGCACGAATCCGAGCTTCGTATGCAGTGCGATGCTTCCCGCATTGGTCGCATCGATACAGCCGACCACCACGTGCACCTGCGCTTCGCGCGCGCGCCGGACTACCTCGCGCAGCAGCACCTCGCCCAGCCCGCGGCCGCGCTGGTCGCGATGCACGTACACACTGTGTTCGACCGTGTACTTGAAGGCGGGGAACGCGCGGAACGTGCCCCAGCTCGCAAAGCCCAGCAGCGTGCCCGACGCGTCGACCGCGCCGATGACCGGGAAGCCGCCCGCGCGCTTCGCCGCGAACCACGCGACCATCGCTTCCGGCGGGCGCGGCTTGTAGTCGTACAGCGCGGTCGAGTTCGCGATCGCGTCGTTCAGGATCTCGAGGATGGCCGGCGCATGCTCGGCCTCGCTGCAATCGATCAGGCGCACGTCGTCGCGCTGTTTCGGGGAATTCATACCGGCTCCTGTAGGCAGTAAATAGGGCGCGCGCATCGCTGCTGCGACGACGCGCTCATCAGGGGTTCCGCACGCCGGCGGCGGCAGACGCATCGCAGATCGCGACGACATAGCGCGCGACATGCGACGACGGATTGCTGAAAATCAGCGGCTGGTCGAGCCGCATGGCCAGGCAGTCGCCTTCGTGAAGTTCGTGAAGCGCGTCGCCGAAAGTGACGTCGACGCGGCCACTGATGACCCACACCTGCTGATGCAGCGCGCTTTCACGTCCGCCGCTGTCGTACGCGACGCGTGCACCGGGCGGGAAATCCACCTCGACGAGCTGGATCGGCGACGGCCAGCCGGCCGGGGAGAGGTTGCGGCGCACATAGCCGGACGCCGGATCTCGCCATTCGGCCTGCTGCGCGCGGCGGGCCAGCGGCTGCGCGGGCGTGTCGTCCTGGTCGCCGCCGAACAGGCCGGCCAGCGACACGCCGAGGCCGGCCGCGAGCTTGTCGAGCACGACGGCCGTCGGGCTGGCCGAAGCGCGTTCGATGAGCGAGATCATCGAACGACTGACGCCGGAGCGCGCGGCCAGCGCATCGAGCGTGTAGCCTCGCACGGTGCGCAGGTCGCGTACGCGCCGGGCGATGCGTTCGTTGATGCCGGTATCGTCGGCAACGGCGGTTGCTGATTCTTTCATGATGGATTTATTTTCCAGCAAACTGGAATTCGATGTCAACGGGGCCGACCTCAAGCGGCTCGACGGAATTCGAACGGCTTGCTCGGCAGTCGTGCGCGGCGTAATATACGAATCGACTACGTTTCGTTTAATTGGGGATATATGGGCATCATCAAGATTTCCGAGCACATGCACGAGCGGCTGCGCTCGACCAGCACGGCGCTGAGCCGCTCGATCAACGCGCAGGCCGAACACTGGCTGCGCGTCGGGATGCTGGCGGAACTCAATCCGGCGCTGTCCTACGGCGACATCTGCCGGATGCTGATCGAGGCCGAAGCGCGGGGCGGTGAGACGGGGCCGGCGGAACCGGTCGAGCACGGCATCGAGCAGGTGGCGTAATGGCGAAACGAGAAATCCCGATCCGCGGCGCCGCGGAAATCGCCAAGTCGCGTGAAGCCGCGAAGCTCGCGTCGCAGGTGCTGACGATGATTGCCGAGCATGTGAAGCCGGGTGTCACCACCGACGAGCTGGACGCGCTCTGCCGCAACTACATCGTCGACGTGCTCGGCGCGATACCGGCGAACATCGGCTATCACGGCTTCCCGAAAACCGTGTGCGCGTCGGTCAATCACGTCGTGTGCCACGGCATTCCGACGTCGCGGCCGCTGCGCGACGGCGACATCGTGAACCTCGACATCGCGGTGATCAAGGACGGCTGGTTCGGCGATACGAGCCGCATGTATTTCGTCGGCGAACCGAACGAACTCGCGCGGCGCCTCGTCGCGACGACCTATGAGGCGATGCACGCGGGCATTCGCGCGGTGCGTCCGGGTGCGACGCTCGGCGACGTCGGCTACGCGATCCAGCAGGTCGCGCATCGCGAAGGATTCAGCGTGGTTCGCGAGTACTGCGGGCACGGCATCGGCGACGTCTATCACGACGAGCCGCAGGTGCTGCACTACGGCCGCCCGGGCACCGGCGTGCCGCTCCGGCCGGGGATGATCTTCACGATCGAGCCGATGCTCAACGCGGGCAAGCGCGACACGCGCATGCTGGCGGACGGCTGGACGGTGGTCACGAAGGACCATTCGCTGTCGGCACAATGGGAGCACATGGTCGTCGTGACGGAAACGGGCTTCGAGGTGCTGACCGAGGACGCGAAGCCGCAGGCGTTCCCGGCGCTGTCCGGCACGCACGCCGCCTGACGCAAGCAGTGCGCCACGAAGGGTGGTGCGGTGGCACAGTGGAACGGGCCCCTTTGCGGGGCCCGTTTCGTTTTCGTTCGAGGTCGCGAAGCGCGGCGCGATTTACGCGCGAACGCGGCGAACGGTTGCTTGGTGGCGGAGCGCGGCCCGGCCGCCACTCAACCGCGCACCTTCTGCCACGCGGATTCAACGAACACGCGGCACAGCGCTTCCATCCCCTTGCGGTCTTCGTCGTCGAAGCGCGCGGCGACCGGGCTGTCGACGTCCCATACGCCGATCAGCGTGCCGTCGGCGGCTACCAGCGGCACGACGATTTCCGATTCCGAGGCGGCGTCGCACGCGATATGGCCGGGGAAGTCATGCACGTCGCGCACGACCTGCGTCTCGCGCGTCTGCGCGGCCGTGCCGCACACGCCCTTGCCGAGCGCGATCCGCACGCAGGCGGGCTTGCCCTGGAACGGCCCGACCACGAGTTCCGTCCCGTCGAAGAAGTAGAAGCCGGCCCAGTTGAGACGGTCGAGCGAGTGGTAGACCAGCGCGGAGAAGTTGGCCGCGTTCGCGGTCAGGTCGCGTTCGGATTCGACGAGCGCGCGTGCCTGCTCGACGAGCGTCGCGTATTGATCGGCCTTGGCGGCGTTGGGGTCGTTGGACAGCGTGAACATGGCGGGAAAGCGATCAGGGTTGTGGAATGCGCGATGCGCGTACCGCAGTCTACGGCACGCGCGCAGGGTTTGCAGCGCCCGGTCACGCGTGAAGCGGCGCGCTCAATCAGGTTCGAGTTCGGCAAACCGCTCCGCGAGAAAATCGAGCAGGGCGCGCACCGCGGGCAGCAATCCCCGGCGCGACGCGAACACCGCATGGACGATCTCGCGGCGCGGCGCCCAGTCGGGCAGCACGGTCACCAGCTCGACGCGCGCGACCTCATCGCGCACCATCATCGTCGGCAACTGCACGATGCCGACGCCCGCGACGGCCGCCGCACGTAGCGCGAGCATGCCGCCCGTCACGAAGCGCGGCTGGTGATGAATTTCCGCATGAGCGCCGTCGGGCCCGCGCAGCCGCCACACGTGCGCGGACTGCGGGGCGCCGTGATCGAGGCTCGGCACGCGCGCGAGATCGGCGGGAACGGCCGGGGTGCCATGCTCGCGCAGCAGCGCCGGGCTTGCGACGAGGCACTGGCCGCGCTCGGCCAGCACGCGCAGTGCGAGATCGCTGTCTTCGAGCGGCGGCGGGCGCACGCGGATCGCGACGTCGATCCCTTCACCGACCACGTCGACGCGCCGGTTGGTCGCTTCAAGATGAATTTCGACGCGCGGGCAAGCGACCATGAACGCGGCGATCATCGTGCCGACCAGCGAATCGAGCAGCACGATCGGGCAACTGACGCGCACGATGCCGCGCGGCTCCTCGTGCAGCAGCGCGATCGCCTCGTCGGCGGCATCGGCCTCGACGAGCATCGCGCGGCAATGCGCGTAATAGGTCTGGCCGACGTCGGTGACCGTGAAGCGGCGCGTCGAGCGCTGGATCAGCCGCATCCCGAGCCGCGCCTCGAGCAGCGCGATGCGGCGGCTCAGCTTCGATTTCGGCATGTCCAGCGCCCGCCCGGCTGGCGCGAAGCCGCCGTGTTCGACGACTTGTACGAAGTAATAGAGATCGTTCAGATCCCGCGCTTTATCGTTCATGAAATGGAACGCTGCGTGCGATTTTGGCAGTCTACCGGATCGATCGTTCCACCACTATATTTCTACCCAGGATGCGAAACACGTGTTTCGCCGCAATTCGGAGAAGGCAATGAAGAAGATCCAGGGTGTGTACAGTGCGCCGCGCGGCCATTGGGTCGGCGACGGTTTCCCGGTGCGTTCGATGTTCAGCTACCAGTCCCACGGCGCGCACCTGAGCCCGTTCCTGCTCCTCGATTACGCCGGCCCGACCACGTTCGAGCCGGGCTCGGCCTCGGCACCGCGCGGTGTCGGCCAGCATCCGCACCGCGGGTTCGAGACGGTGACGATCGTCTATGACGGCGAGGTCGCGCACCGCGACTCGACCGGCGCGGGCGGCGTGATCGGCCCGGGCGACGTGCAGTGGATGACGGCCGCGAGCGGGATCCTGCATGAGGAATTCCACTCGGAAGGGTTCACGCAGCGCGGTGGTCCGCTCGAGATGGTGCAGCTGTGGGTGAACCTGCCCGCCGCGGACAAGATGGGGGCGCCCGGCTACCAGACGTTGCTGAACGCCGACATCCCCGTGGTCGAGCTGCCGGACGGCGCGGGGCGCGCGCGGATCATCGCGGGTGATTTCGACGGGCGGCGCGGGCCGGCCCGCACGCATACGCCGATCGACGTGTGGGACGTGCGGCTCGTGGCCGGCGGCCATGCGCGGTTCCCGGTCGCCGAAGGGCGCACGCTCGCGGTGGTCGTACTGAGCGGTACCGTGCAGGTGAACGGTGAGACGGTCGCCCGCGAAGCGCAGTTCGTGCAGCTCGGCCGCGACGGCAGCGACGTCGAGATCGAAGCGAACGGCGATGCGAAGCTGCTGATCCTGAGCGGCGAACCGATCGACGAACCCGTCGTCGGTTACGGGCCGTTCGTGATGAACTCGCAAGCGGAGATTCGTACCGCGATCGAGGACTTCAACAGCGGCCGATTTGGCCAGATGCCGGCATGACGGACAGGCCCCGCGCAATGCGGGGCCTGTTTTTATGCGCGGGCAGTCGGTCGCGCGGCGCGTGCGCTTCGAGGCATAATCGTCGATTGCCGCGCGCCGGCCGGCGCGCCCGAATCAGGACCGACCATGAACGCATCCGCTGCATCCCCGAGCGCCGCCGATCTCGACTGGCGCTGGAAATCCTTCGACGCGCTGACGGCGCGTGAAGTCTATTCGATCCTCGAAGCACGCAGTGCGGTGTTCGTCGTCGAGCAGAACTGCGTGTATCGCGACATCGACGATGCGGACCAGGCTGCATGGCACCTGGCCGCCTTCGATCCGGCCGGCCGCGTGGCCGGCTATCTGCGGGTGCTGCTGCCCGATGCGCAGAACACCGACGTACGCATCGGCCGTGTGCTGACGACCGCCGCGTTTCGCGGCGCGGGCCTCGGCAACGGGCTGCTGTCGCGCGCGCTCGAGCATATCCGCGCGCAGTGGCCGGATACGCCGGTGAGCCTGCATGCGCAGGCCCACTTGCAGCGTTTTTACGGCGCATTCGGCTTTACGCCGAGTTCGGACGTGCACGACGAGGACGGCATCCCGCACGTGTGGATGAGCAGCGCACGCGCGTAATGCGCGATGCGCCGCGCCGCGCAGCCGTCAGTGCGCGGCGTGCGCCACCGGCGGCCGGTTCGCGCGCTGCGCGGCCCGTTCATCGATCAGGCGGCCGCGCGCGGACAGCCGCAGCCAGTGCCGCAGCGCGATCAGCGCGCCGATCACGCTCATCATCGAGCCGGGAATCCACAGCAGCAGGCCGCCGATCTGCTGGTCGCGCAGCGGGCTGAGCCATGTGAACGCGCGGCCGCAGATCGAATAGATCGGATACAGCTCGTGTGGCGTGAAGAAGATCAGCGCGCCGAGCGCGATCTGCGGCGGGATCGCCGCGACGACGATCAGGATCCGGCGGCCCGGCGACAACCGCGCGGGCGGCGCGGGACGCGGATCGACGACGAGCCACCAGAACAGCAGCCCGTCGATCACCATGCTCCAGTTCATCACGCGATAGAGGCGCCAGTCGAGCATCGCGATGAAGTGGATCGGCGACAGCAGCCAGAAATAGATCAGCCCGACGAACAGCACGACCGCGACGACGGGATGGAACACCACGTCGAGCGTCGCGCGCACGGGCGCCCACGCGAGCGCGGGGCGCACGAAACGCTGCCGCCAGCGAAACGGGATGCCCGCGCGCATCGCCGCGCCCGGATACGACAGCGCGATGAAGAACGGCCCGAGGTGGTGCAGCACGAGGTGCTGCGCGCGGTGCAGGAAGAACTCGTGCTCGAAGAAATAGTCGAGCCGCGTATGCAGCGCGATGTAGAGCGCCGTCAGCCCGAACCAGAACGAGAACTGCCGCAGCGGCGACACCTTCGCCTTCTTCACGCCGCGTGCGAACAGCACGGCGGCGGTCAGCACCGCGATCACCACGGTGGGCGACGGTTCCCACGGATCGAGCCAGTACAGGAGGTTCATCGCGCGCGCATCACTTCGCCTGGGCCGGCGATTTCACGGCGAAAGGCGCATCGACCGTTTCGCCGTCGGAGAACTTCAGGCGCAGGTGCACGGTGTCGCCCGGCTTGATCGCGTGCTTCGGCTCCTCGAGCATGAAGTGGTAGCCGCCCGGCGCGATGTCGACCTTGCCGCGCGCGGGGATCGTCAGCTTGTCGACCATTTCCATTTTCTGCGTCGAGCCGTTCGAGACGGTCTGGTGCAGCATCGCCATCCCGTAGTCGGGGCTGTCGACGTCGACGAGATCGATCGGCTTGTCGCTCGTGTTCACGAGCGTCACGTAGCCGCCGGCCGGCAGCTTGTTCGGCAGCCAGCGCACCCAGGCGTTCTGCGCGGTGACCGCGCCGGCGGCATACGCGTGGGCGCCGGCGCACAGCGCGGCGAGGAGGGCGAGTGTCTTGAGGGTCGTTTTCGTTTTCATGTCGGGATGAATTCAGGTCGTGGAGGCGGTGTCGATGATCCGGCGCAGATCGGCGGCGATGGCGTCGGGCGAGTCGCGGTCGGTCGCCAGCAGGCGGGCGCGGCCGCTCGCGTCGAAGATGTAGACGGCCGAGCTGTGCGTGACTTCGTAGCCGCCGGACGGATCGCGCTTTTCCATCTGGTAGGCGACGCGATAGCGCTTCGCGAGCGATTCGATCTGGCGGTCGGTGCCGGTCAGGCCGCGCGCATGCGCGGCGTCGAACGCGGCGACATACGATTGCATTGCCTGCGGCGTGTCGCGTGCAGGGTCGACCGAGACGAACAGGATGCGCACGTTGTTGGCCTGCGCGCCGAGCTTCGCCAGCACTTCCATCAGCCGCGCCATCGTTTCGGGGCAGACATCGGGGCAGTGCGTGTAGCCGAAGTAGACGAGCGCGACCTGGCCGTGGAACGCATCGGCGTCGACGGGATGGCCGTCGCCGCCCGTCAGCGTGAACGACAGGTCGGGCAGGTGGCCGGTAACGTTGGTCAGGTTCCAGCGCGGCTCGTCGTGCGTACACGCGGCGAGCGCCACGGCGGCGGCGAGGGCCGCGGCCGTGCGGATGAGGCGGGAGAAGCGCCGGTGCGGCGCAGTGCGGGCAGACGACATCCTGGGGCTCGATCGGACGAAATGGTGGCCGGTGGCGCGGCGCCATGCGTCGCGCGGCAGGCGGTTGCGACTGTAGCGCAATTCGCGCGCCCGCGTCCTTTCGAAACCCGTACGCCGCGGGCGAGCGGGGCAATATGTCGCAGTTGACGCGCGCGGCGGCGCGATGCCGGCGCCGCACCGGTTTCGCCCATCTCGATGCGCAGGCGCGGTAAGATGCGCACAATTCCATTCGCGCAGCGGCCGCCTGGCGTTTGCCGGCCGGCCCTCACACTATCGAATCGATGCAATCCGTTCCGGCTTCCCTGTCCCTGACCGATACCGCGTTCTTCTTCGACTTCGACGGCACGCTCGTCGAACTGGCGCCGACGCCCGACAGCATTCATGTTCCGCCGTCGCTGCTGACGCTGCTCGACGAGTTGCGGCGCCGCTCGCACGGCGCGGTCGCGATCGTGTCGGGGCGCGGCATCGACAACATCGACACGTTCCTGAAGATGCCCGGCATGCCGATCGCCGGCCTGCACGGCGCGGAGCGCCGCGATGCGAACGGCGACACGCAACGCATCGGCTTCAACGACGAACGCCTGCTGCGCATCGAGCGCGAGCTGGCGGCCGTCGTCGACCGTCATCCGGGCATGCTGCTCGAAATCAAGGGCGCGGCCGTCGCGCTGCACTACCGCAACGCGCCCGAGCGCGAGGCGGCGGCACGCGCGGCCACCGAGCGCCTCGTCGCCGACTATGCCGATGCGTATGTGCTGCAGCCCGGCAAGATGGTGTTCGAGATCAAGCCGAAAGGCGTCGACAAGGGGCGCGCGCTCGCTGCGTTCCTCGACGAGCCGCCGTTCGCGGGGCGCGTGCCCGTGTTCGCAGGCGACGACCTGACCGACGAGAAGGGCTTCGCGGTGGTCAACGCGCGCGGCGGCCTGTCGATCAAGGTCGGCGCGGGCGAGACGTCTGCCCGCACGCGGCTCGATTCGGTCGACGCGCTGCATGAGCAGATCGCGCGCTGGCTCGGTGCGGAGCAGCCGGACGCATGAGTCGCCTCATCATTGTTTCAAACCGCGTCGCGCCGATTTCGGAAGGCGAACCGGCAGCGGGCGGCCTCGCGATCGGCGTCTACGATGCGCTGAAGGAGACGGGCGGCATGTGGTTCGGCTGGAGCGGCGAGGTCGTCGCATCCGGTGCGCCGCAGATCCGCGTCGAGGAGCACGGGCCGGTCACGTTCGCGACCATCGGCCTGTCGCGGCGCGACTACGACCAGTATTACCGCGGCTTCTCGAACGCGACGCTGTGGCCCGCGTTTCACTACCGCACCGACTTGATCCAGTACGACCGTCACGAGTTCGAAGGCTATGGCCGCGTGAACGTGTGGCTTGCTCAGCAGCTCGTGCCGCTGCTGCAGGACGACGACGTGATCTGGGTGCACGACTATCACCTGATCCCGTTCGCGCGCGCGTTGCGCGCGGCCGGCGTGAAGAACCGCATCGGCTTCTTCCTGCACATCCCGTTTCCGGCTGCGCAGGTGCTCGTCAGCGTGCCGCCGCATCGCGACCTCGTCGAGTCGCTGTGCGCGTTCGACCTGCTCGGCTTCCAGACCGAACCCGACCTGCGCGCGTTCTGCGATTACGTTGAATCGGAAGCGGACGGCGCGATCGAGCGCGACGGCCACCTGGCGACGGTGCGCGCATTCGGCCGGACGCTGCGCGCGGCCGCCTATCCGATCGGCGTGCATCCGGACGAGATCGCGTCGCTCGCGCAGGCCGGCGAGCACGGCAAGGCGGTGCGCACGCTCGCGACGTCGCTGCGCGGCCGCAAGCTGATCATGAGCGTCGACCGGCTCGATTACTCGAAGGGGCTCGTCGAGCGTTTTCGCGCGTTCGAGAAGCTGCTCGAGCATGAGCCGTCGCATCGCAATCGCGTGTCGTTCCTGCAGATCGCGCCGTCGACCCGCGCGGAACTGCGCGCGTACCAGGACATCCGCCTGCAGCTCGAAGGGGAGTCGGGGCGCATCAACGGACGCTTCGCCGAGCTCGACTGGGCGCCGATCCTCTATATCCATCGCCAGTACGACCGCCAGCTGCTCGCTGCGCTATACCGGCTCGCGCGGGTCGGCTATGTGACGCCGCTGCGCGACGGGATGAACCTCGTCGCGAAGGAGTACGTGTCCGCGCAGAATCCGGACGATCCGGGCGTGCTCGTGCTGTCGCGCTTCGCCGGCGCCGCACGCGAGCTGACGGGGGCGCTGATCGTCAATCCGATCGATATCGACGGGATGGCCGATGCGCTGTCGCAGGCGCTGACGATGCCGCTCGCCGAGCGGCGCGCGCGTTATACGGACATGATCGCGCAGCTGCGCGAGAACAACGTGTCGGTGTGGCGCGACAACTTCCTGCGCGACCTGCAGCACGCGTAACCGGCGGTTCATCGAGCAATGAAAAAGCCGCAGTGCGACGCGCACTGCGGCTTTTTTGTCGGCTGCGGGCCGGTGTGTCAGGCCACGCGTTCGCCGGTCGGCGTGCTGCCGTCGGGGGCCGGGTGATGGCGGCCGTGCTGTTTCGCGAGCAGGTCGCGGTACAGGCCCGGACGGTTGCGCAGCACGTCGGGCGGGCCGTCGTCGATCACCTTGCCGTTGTTCATCACGATGATCCGGTCGAAGTTGCGCAGCGTCGACAGGCGGTGCGCGATCGCGATCACCGTGCGGCCGACCATCAGGCGGTCGAGCGCGCTCTGGATCGCTTCCTCGGACGCGCTGTCGAGCGCGGACGTCGCTTCGTCGAGCAGCAGGATCGGCGCATCCTTCAGGATCGCGCGCGCGATCGCGATACGCTGGCGCTGGCCGCCCGACAGCTTGACGCCGCGGTCGCCGACGATCGTGTCATAGCCTTCCGGCATCGCTTCGATGAACTCCGCGCAGCGCGCGTCGCGCGCGGCGGCGAGCACTTCGTCACGGGTCGCGTCGGGGCGGCCGTACGCGATGTTGTCGTAGATCGTCCGGTGCAGCAGCGAGATGTCCTGCGGCACGAGCGCGATCGCGTGGCGCAGGCTGTCCTGCGTGATCGTCTTCACGTCCTGGCCGTCGACCTTCACGGCGCCGTCCTGCGTGTCGTAGAAGCGCTGCAGCAGCGCAAGCACGGTCGACTTGCCGGCGCCCGACTTGCCGATCAGGCCGACGCGCTGGCCCGGCTCGATATGGAGTTCGAAGTGGTCGAGGATCGCGCGGCGGTGCGGATACGCGAACGTCACGCGCTCGAAATCGACGCGGCCGCCCTTGGCCGACAGCGGCTGCGCGTCGGAGCTGTCCGGCATCCCGTGCGGCTCGAGCAGCGTCTTGACCGCCTCGGACAGGCGCGCGATGTGCTGCGTGACGTCGACGAGCGCGACCGCGAGATCGCGTGTGCCGTGCAGGATCGTGAAGCCGAGCGAGCTGACGAGCACGATGTCGCCCGACGTCGCGCGGCCCTGGTCCCACAGCCACAGCGCCCAGCCGAGCAGGCCGGCGGACAGCATCGCGGTGATCACGGCGTGCAGCAGGCGCAGCTTCTCGAGATAGAGCAGGCTCTGCTGGCGCGCATCCATCTCGGCCTTGACCGTCGCGCCGAAGCGCTTCTGCTCGCGCAGCGTCATCCCGAACGCACGCACGAGCCCCATGTTGCCGATCACGTCGACGAGCTCGCCGTCGACCGCCGCGGCCTTCGCCGCGAACGCGTGATGGCGGGCCGAGCCGCGCCCGGCGAGCTTGAACAGGATGACGGACAGCACGGCCGAACAGCCGAGCAGGCCGGCCGCCATCATCGGATTGACGACGATGATCATCAGGATCGCGCCCATCACCGCGATGCACGGCGGCAGCACGTTCCACGCCATCGTGTTCTCCGACGTGTAGACCGCGTTCGACGTGGCCGTGATGCGGCTCGCGAGCGTGCCGGGCTGCTTTTCGGCGTAGTAGGTGGGCGAATGGCCGATCAGGTACTGGAACAGGTCACGCCGCAGGTCGCCGGTGACCGCGACGAACGTGTGCGCGGCGAACCAGCCGCCGACGCGCCACAGCAGGTTGTCGGCCGCGATCAGCCCGACGAGCAGCGCGAACGCGCTCCACAGCGGGCCGGGGTGATGCCGCCCGGTCGCCAGCACGTCGATCAGGTGCTTGATCGCGTATTGCGAGCCGAGCGCGCAGCCGACGGCGGCCAGCACGCTGCCGAGCACGATCAGGTGGGCGACGGGATGCAGGCGGATGTAGCGGAACAGGAACGCGATCGGTCGATGCGCGTAGCTCGACAGCTTCGCGTTGTGGGCGTTGCGCTGGGCAGGGGTGAGAGATTCCAAAATATGCGTGCGGTGATTCGGTGAGTGAGCGTGGCGGCTGGATCGCAGGCCGGCGTTCGCCCGGACTGAATAATCCGGCATTGTAAACAAGCCCGCGTGTCGCGCTGCGCGAATCTTGCCTTGGCCAGGGGCTCGCGGTCGATTTTGAGATAAAATCCGGCATCCCGTCCTGCCTCATGTGCCGGAATCACGCTGCCGGCGGTCACGGGGTCAAGGAGTGCCAAAAGGGCCTTCCACTCTAGAACGGACACCCAAGTCCGCGGGTTGCAAAGTGTTGCACCTTTGTAACAAAGTAAAGTGTTTGAAATGTTGTGCGCCGTATCGGGATTAACCCTAGATAATCGGCTCCGGGTTCGATTCCAGGTTTTTTACGAACCCCTGTCAACGGGTCTTCGTTTCAAACGTTCTATGCCTGTCGCGTCGCCGACGCTCCTTGAGCAGCGCGGGTTTGACGCCCCCGGCAGGCTGATTCGTCCGATCTTCGGACGACCTGCATCCAGCCCGGACCGCCGGCAGGTTGCCGACCCATACCTGGTTTTTAGCCGATTTTTTAGGAGTTACGCATGCGAATCGCCCAAATCGCTCCGTTGCACGAAGCGGTGCCCCCGAAACTGTACGGCGGCACCGAGCGAGTGGTGTCCTACCTCACCGAAGCACTTGTCGAGATGGGGCATGACGTCACGCTCTTCGCGAGCGGCGATTCGCAAACCTCCGCGAAGCTCGAAGCCTGCTGGCCGCAGGCGCTGCGCCTCGACCCGACGATCCGCGACGTGATGGCCCCGCACATGCTGCTGCTCGAGCAGGTGCGCCGCCGCGCGGAAGAGTTCGATGTCCTGCACTGCCACATCGACTACTACCCGTTCTCGCTGTTCTCGCGCCAGCCGGTCCCGCATCTGACGACGATGCACGGCCGTCTCGACCTGCCGGAACTGCAGCCGATCTTCAATGCATTCAGCGACGTGCCGGTCGTGTCGATCTCCGACAACCAGCGCATCCCGCTGCCGCAGGCGAACTGGCTGTCGACCGTCTACCACGGCCTGCCGGAAAACCTGCTGACGCCGATCCCGAACGTCAAGCCGAGCTACCTCGCGTTCCTGGGCCGCATCTCGCCCGAGAAGCGCGTCGACACGGCGATCCGCATCGCCGAGCAGGCCGGCCTGCCGATCAAGATCGCCGCGAAGCTCGACAAGGCTGACCGCGCGTACTACGAAGAGAAGATCAAGCCGCTGTTCGCGCTGCCGCACGTCGAGTACATCGGCGAAATCAGCGAGTCCGAAAAGACCGAATTCCTCGGCAACGCGCATGCGCTGCTGTTCCCGATCGACTGGCCGGAGCCCTTCGGCCTGGTGATGATCGAGGCGATGGCCTGCGGCACGCCGGTGATCGCGTTCAAGCGCGGCTCGGTGCCGGAAGTGATCGACAACGGCGTGTCGGGCTTCGTCGTCGAAGACGAGCTGTCGGCCGTTGCCGCGCTCAAGCGCCTCGATACGCTGCCGCGCGAGAAGGTCCGCGCCGCGTTCGAAGCCCGCTTCTCGTCGAAGGTGATGGCGCAGAACTACGTGAAGGGCTACGAGGAACTGCTGCGCCAGAAGCGTCGCACGGTGCTGCGCGAAGTCAACGCAAGCTGATTGCGGGCCGCCGCCGCGCAGCGGCGCGCGGCTTGCCATCGACGCCCCGTCCGGGTTCCCGGCGGGGCGTTGTCACATCCACGGCGCGGATCTGTTGTATTCTCGCCGCGCCCGACGCCGCGAACGGCCCCCGAAGCGGCCCGGCAGGGCATCCGTCCGTCTGTCCAGACGGTAATGTCCCTATAATGGCCGTGCCGTGAAATCCGGCCCCGCACGAATAACCAGAGGAGAGCAGTCTTGGCGAGAACGAAATCCACGCGCGCAGCGCCGGCCCCCGGCGCCGGTGTGATCTTCGCGTTGCGTGCGATCGGTCTCGTGCTGCTCGCGCGCTGGCTGTTCTCGATGTCCCAGATGGGCTATCGCTCGTCGCTGTCGGCGATGGTGTCGTCGCCCTGGGCGTTCATCTACCTTCTCCTGATCTTCCTGCTGCTCGCGCTGCCGGGCGCCGTCGCGCGCGCCGAACGGCCATTCCATCCGCTGCCGCAATGGCTGCGCCAGGCGCTGCGCGTCTTCGCGCTGATCGGTTTGCTGTTCGCGGTCTGGTCGATCGGCATGTTCGTCTGGGTGGACGGCTGGCGCCTCGCGCTGCAGGCGGTGACGGCGACCAACGGCTGGCTCGTCGCCGCACCGGCGCTTTATGCGGCGATCGTCTGGATCTGCCGCCCGCGGCCGCTGTGGCGGACCAACGTGGCCGCGCGCCGCTTCGCGGTCGGCCGTTATGCGATTTCGCTCGACGTGCTGACGCGCACCGCGATCGTGTGGATGGAAAGCCGCAAGGTCGGCCAGTACGATGCGCGCGAACTGTCGGTGCGCTGGCCCGGCCGGGCGGCGCCTGCCGCAGGCGACGGTGCCGCGGACGCGCAGCCGGCCGTCGTGCCGCCGCGCCGCGGCAGCTTCTTCAATCGGCCGAAGGTCGAACTGCTGTGGGATTCGCCGGCGGCCGTCGGCCATAACCGGCAGATCGTCATGCGTGCGCCGCTCGCGACCGAAGGCGACCGCGTCGCGGTGCTCGCGCTCGACGCCGCGCTCAAACAGATCGTCTGACGAGCCCCGCGCACGGCGAGCGGGCGACAAGGAGGCGTGATGATCGTCCGCTGGTTGCTGGCTGCCGTTCACCTGAGTGCGTTCGGCGTCGCGTTTGCCGCGATCGCGGGGCGTAACCGCGCGTTGCGCCGGCTCATCGCGTCGGCGCAGGCGGCCGACTTGCCCGGCGTATTCAAGGCGGATGCCGCGTGGGGGCTATCGGCGCTCGTGCTGATCGTGACGGGCCTGATGCGCGCGTTCGGCGGTTTCGAGAAAGGCGCCGCGTACTACCTGCACGAACCGCTCTTTCACCTGAAGATGACCGCGCTCGTGGTGATCCTGCTGCTCGAGGTCGTGCCGATGCTCGGGCTGATCCGGTGGCGCATCGCCGCGCGGCAGCAGCAGATGCCTGATCTCGGCCGTGCGCGCACCTATGTGCGGATCGGCCATTGGCAGGCGGTGCTGGTGATCGTCATCGTGTTCGCCGCGTCGGGGATGGCGCGGGGGATTGGGCTGGCCGGGTAGGTGCGGCCGGCTAACTAGGCTTGGCCGGCTAGGCCCGGCCCAAGCTCGACCGGGCGACCCTGCCGCCTGGCCGCACCCGCACTCAGCGCACGAGGCAGGGACGCTTGTTGTTGAAGGTCCAGCCCGGAATCAAATACTGCATCGCCGCCGCGTCGTCGCGGGCACCGAGCCCGTGCTGCTTGTACACCTCGTGCGCGACCGCGACGGCATCCATGTCGATATCGATGCCGAGCCCCGGCCGTTTCGGCACTTCCACCAGCCCGTTCTCGATCTTCAGCGGTTCGCGCGTCAGCCGCTCGCCGTCCTGCCAGATCCAGTGCGTGTCGATCGCGGTGACCTGGCCCGGCGCGGCGGCCGCGACGTGCGTGAACATCGCGAGCGACACGTCGAAGTGATTGTTCGAATGCGAGCCCCACGTGAGGCCCCAGTCGCGGCACATCTGCGCGACGCGCACCGAACCCTGCATCGTCCAGAAGTGCGGGTCGGCGAGCGGGATGTCGACGGCCTGCAACTGCACCGCGTGACCCATTTGCCGCCAGTCGGTCGCAATCATGTTGGTGGCGGTCGGCAGCCCCGTCGCGCGGCGGAATTCGGCCATCACCTCGCGGCCGGAGTAGCCGTTCTCCGCGCCGCACGGATCTTCCGCGTACGCGAGCACGTGATGCTGGTCGCGGCACAGCCGCACGGCCTCGTCGAGCGACCACGCGCCGTTCGGGTCGAGCGTCACGCGCGCGTCGGGGAAGCGCTCGGCGAGCGCCGTCACGGCCTCGATCTCGCGCGCGCCTTCGAATACGCCGCCCTTCAGCTTGAAGTCGTTGAAGCCGTAGCGCGCATGCGCGGCCTCGGCCAGCCGCACGACGGCCTCGGGCGTCAGCGCGGCTTCGTCGCGCACGCGCGTCCAGTCGTCGGTCGCGCCGCTGCCGTCGCGGTAGGCGAGCGCGGTCTTCGTGCGGTCGCCGATGTAGAACAGGTAGCCGAGCATTTCGACGCGCTCGCGCTGCTGGCCCTCGCCGAGCAGCGCGGCGACCGGCACGCCAAGATGCTGGCCGAGCAGGTCGAGCAGCGCGGCTTCGAGCGCGGTGACCGCGTGGATCGTCGTGCGCAGGTCGAAGGTCTGCAGCCCGCGGCCGCTCGCGTCACGGTCGGCGAAGGTGCGCCGCACGTCGTTGAGCACCGCGTGGTAATTGCCGACCGGTTGGCCGACGACGAGCGCGCGCGCATCGTCGAGCGTGCGGCGGATGCTTTCGCCGCCCGGGACTTCGCCGACGCCGGTGCGGCCTGCGCTGTCCTTCAGGATCACGAGGTTGCGGGTGAAGAACGGGCCGTGTGCGCCGCTCAGGTTGAGCAGCATGCTGTCGTGGCCGGCGACCGGAATCGCTTGCAGGTCGACGATACGCGGCGTGTCGTGGGAGGGCGAGGCAGTGACGGCGTTCATGGGCGGCGATGGCGAAAGGGTGGGCAATGCCGTGCGGCAAAAGCTTTGCCGCGCGCGACGGGAGGTGCGATCATTCGACAACCGACATGCGCGGCGCGCAAGCCCCGCAGGTCGACGCAACCCGAAACGGGGTGGGAGCGACAACCTGACCGGCGGAGCGCAGAACGCGAACGCTGGCTGATCGTAAGACATGGGACCAGGCGGCGCAGGAGTGCTCGCTTGAGTCGACAGGAGATCCGTGTTTCGATCATCAGTCGTCGGATGACTTGTGACGCAGTATAATGAATCATCGGCTTTCGCTCAAACCCCGCGTAAACCCTCGGCTCACATTACGATCATTCAAAAAGGAACCGGCCTCATGTCCGTGCCTACGCTTCCCGCAGCGCCGCGCCGTCGCGCACGCAGCCTCGCACAAGATGTCGTCGACGCGCTGACCGCGCAGATCGAAAACGGCACGCTGCGTCCCGGCGACAAGCTGCCGACCGAAACCGAAGTCATGGCGGCGCAGGGGGTGAGCCGGACGGTCGTGCGCGAGGCGATCTCGCGGATGCAGGCGAGCGGCCTCATCGAGACGCGCCACGGCATCGGCAGCTTCGTGCTGGAGCCGTCGCGCCGCCAGACGCTCGGCATCGACCCGGCGACGATCACGACGCTGCGCGACGTGCTCGCGGTGCTGGAACTGCGCATCAGCCTCGAAAGCGAATGCGCGAGCCTTGCCGCGCAACGCGCGAACGATACCGACCTGGCCGCGCTGCGGCGCGCGCTCGACGCGATCGCATCGGGGGCGGGCGGCGGCCGCGACACGGCGCAGCTCGACTTCCAGTTCCACCTGCAGATCGCGCAGTCCACCGGCAACCGCTATTTCGTCGACATCATGACGCAGCTCGGCACGTCGATCATTCCGCGCACGCGCGTGAATTCGGCCCGTTTTGCCGGCGACGATCTGGAGCGCTACGTCGGCCGGCTGAATCACGAGCACGAGGATATCTACGAGGCGATCGCGCGCCACGACCCGGAAGCGGCACGCGCGGCGATGCGCACGCACCTCACCAACAGCCGCGAACGGCTGCGCCGCGCGCACGAGGCGGCCGAAGCCGAGGCCGGCTGACGCACCGGGCGGCGCGGCCCACGGTGCCGCCGGCCCGGTCGAATTGCCCTAACATCAGTCGTCATACAAGATCGATCTCCCTTCATCGATCACCGGGGCCGGGCGGCGTTGCCGCCGCCGGCCGCCGGCACCGCCGATCAGCCTCCCTTCGTCGTGATCGTCTTCCACGCGCCGCTCTTCACCTGGTACAGCGTCGACATCCCGCTCTTCAGCGAGCCGTCGTTCGCGAACGAGATACGGCCGGTCACGCCTTCGAAGTCGATCTTCTTCAGCGCCGGGCGATAGACCTTCGGGTCGGTCGAGCCGGCCGCCTGCATCGCCTTGATCGCCGCCCACGCCGCGTCGTAGCCGAACTGCGCGTACGACAGCACGTCGACGCCGAAGCGCTTCTTGAAACGCGCCTCGAAATCCTTCCCTTGCGGCAACTCGTCGAGCGGCCGGCCGTATTCCCACGCCATCGCGCCTTCGGCGGCCGGGCCTGCGATCTTGATGAACTCGTTGTCCTTCACGCCGCCACCGCCGACGAACTGCGCATTCAGCCCAAGTTGGCGCATCTGCTTGATGAAGTTCGCGGCGAGCGAATCGAGGCCGCCGAAGAAGATCAGGTCGGGGTTCTTCGCCTTCAGGCTCGTGATCTGCGCGCGGAAGTCGACCGCCTGGTTGCTGGTGAATTCGCGGCCGAT
This sequence comes from Burkholderia sp. Tr-20390, assembly GCF_017104595.1. Taxonomy (NCBI): domain Bacteria; kingdom Pseudomonadati; phylum Pseudomonadota; class Betaproteobacteria; order Burkholderiales; family Burkholderiaceae; genus Burkholderia; species Burkholderia sp. Tr-20390. The sequence continues at coordinate 18,594 of NZ_JAAGPC010000121.1, forward strand.
GAGGTTGCCGCCCGCGGCCTTCACGGCCTTCTCGAACTCGTCGGCCTCGCCCTGGCCGAACGCGGTGCGATCGTCGATGATCGCGATGCGCTTCGCCTTCGTCACGTCGACCGCGTACTTGCCCGCGTTGCCCGCGTTCTGGCCGTCGGTCGCGATCACCATGAACATGTTCGCGAGCCCGCGCGCGGTGAGCGTCGGGTTGGTCGCGGCCGGGTCGATCACCGGGATGCCGGCCTTGTCGTAGACGACCGATGCCGGAATCGTCGTCCCCGAGTTGAAGTGGCCGACCACGACCGACACGTTCTGGTCGACGAGCGCCTGCGCGGCCTGCACGCCGATGCGCGGGTCGGCCTGGTCGTCCTGCACGACGAGGTTGAAGTGGACAGGCTTGCCGGCGATCTGCACTTTCTGCGCGGCGGCATCGTCGAGCGCGAGCTGCACGCCGTTCTGCAGGTCCTTGCCGTAACCGGCGTTCACGCCCGTGAGCGGCGCGGCGAAGCCGACCTTCACGTCGGTCGTATCGGCGGCCTGGGCGCCCTGTTGCGAGAGGAGGGCAAGCGCGGATGCAATCGACACCGACAGCAGGGAATGACGGAATTTCATGTTGTTCCTCTTGTTCGACACCTGCGAGTAAGTACCGCATGCGCCCGGGCGGGCCGGACGCGTGCGACGGGCGGGCGGTTCGACCGCTTCTCGGAATCGGGCGGGGAGGTCGGCATCGTTATCCTCGGAAGAATCTCCCGTCAGGCGCTGCGAAGAAGCGCCCCGATCGCCTCGATATATAGGTCGCCGATATGCCCGGGTCTTGGCAATTCGCCGCGCATTCGGTGCGGATTTGCGCATAGCTTCCGCGCGTGCGGCGGCAGCCGGTATCGGGAGTTTCCCGTCGCGAACGGAGCGGGCGGAGAGGAGGGGAGCAGAGAGACGGCGCGGCCCGCCGGGGCCGCGCCGCGCATGCGACGCCGTCAGTCGGACAGGGCGTCCGATGCGGCTTCGGCATCGTCGTGCGATGCGTGCGTGCGGATCAGCGGATCACTGGTGCTCGGGCGGCCGGTCTCGACGTGCCCCGCGAAGCGGCGCAGGAAGCCGAGCAGGCGGCCGTCGCTGACGGTCAGGTCGTACCAGCCGTGGCTGCCGCGCAGATCCCAGTAGTCGTCGACGTGCTGGCCCGGCGCGAGGTCGAACGTGCGCGCGCGGCCGTGGCCGTACGCGTTCGTGACCTTGAGCCGCACGGCCTGGTGGCCGCGGTTCATCAGGCGCAGCGTGATGTTGCCGTTCGCGACGTCGTAGCCGTAGATCACCTCGGGGTTCACGTTCGCGCTGCCGACGCCGGTCGCGAACGGGCCGCGGAAATGGCAGTAGAAGCCGTTCGGGCCGTACACGTCGAGGTCGTACAGGCCGAGCGACGCCGCGGCGCTCCACGTGTCGGCGATCCGCTTGCCGGCTTCGACCGTGTACGCCCACGGGCCGTCGAGGCGATTGCGCGACTGCACCTGGAACGCGGCGCCTGCCCGGCCCGTGTTCGCGAAGGTCAGCCGGAACAGGCCGTTCACCGATTCGACGCGGCCGTGCACGAACAGCTCGTACGGCAGCGCGCGCGCCGGCCGCAGCCCGGCCTCCTGCTTCGGCAGCTTCTGCAGCACCGGCGGCACGGGGATGTAGTCGGGATGGCGCAGGCGGTCGGGCGGCGCATAGCTGCTCGTGTCCGGCAGCGTCGGCCAGCCGGCATCGGCCGTTGCGAAATCGAACGCGGCGGTCAGGTCGCCGCACACCGTGCGGCGCCACGGCGAGATGTTGCCGGCCTTGACCGGGTATTGCGCGCCGAAACGTGCCTCGATGAATTGCAGCAGCGACGTGTGATCGTAAGTCTGCGAGCAGACCCAGCCGCCCTTCGTCCACGGCGACACGACGAGCATCGGCACGCGCGGCCCGAGCCCGTACGGGCCGGCCATGTGCGATGCGTCGCCGGGGAACACCTCGTTGGTCGTCGCGACCGTCGATAGCCCGTTGTCGCGCGACTGCGGCGCGAACGGCGGCTGCACGTGGTCGAAGAAACCGTCGTTTTCGTCGTACGTGATGAAGAGCGCGGTCTTGCTCCATACCTCAGGATTCGACACGAGCGCCTTCAGCACCTGCTCGATGTACCACGCGCCGTAGTTCGCCGGCCAGTTCGGATGCTCGGAATACGCCTCCGGCGCGCAGATCCACGACACCTGCGGCAGCGTGCCGTTCTTCACGTCCTGCTGCAGGATGTCGAACAGCGTGCCGCCCGCGCTGATGTTGGTGCCGGTGCGCGCCTTGTCGTACAGCGGCGTGCCGGGCAGCGCGGTGCGGTACTGGTTGAAGTAGAGCAGCGAGTTGTCGCCGTAGTTGCCGATGTACGGGTTCTGCGTCCAGCCCCACGACCCGGCGGCGTTCAGGCCGGTGCCGACGTCCTGGTAGATCTTCCACGACACGCCGGCGTTCTCGAGCACTTCCGGATAGGTCGTCCAGCCGTAGCCCGCTTCCTCGTTGCCGAGCACCGGGCCGCCGCCCGTGCCGTCGTTGCCGACGTAGCCCGTCCACATGTAGTAGCGGTTCGGGTCGGTCGAGCTCGGGATCGCGCAGTGGTACGCGTCGCAGATCGTGAACGCGTCGGCGAGCTGGTAGTGGAACGGGATGTCGTCGCGCTTCAGGTACGCCATCGTCGTGGTGCCCTTGTTCGGCACCCACTGGTCATAGCGGCCCTTGTTCCAGGCGGCGTGCATGTCCTGCCAGCCGTGCGGCAGGTCCTGCAGGAACTGCAGGCCGAGCTTGTCCGCGCCCGGGTGGAACGGCAGCAGCTCGGCCGGGCCGACCGGCTGGTGGAACACCGACTTGCCGTTCGCGAGGCGCAGCGGACGCGGGTCACCAAAGCCGCGGACACCGCGCATCGTGCCGAAGTAGTGGTCGAACGAGCGGTTCTCCTGCATCAGGATCACGATGTGTTCGATATCGCGGATGGTGCCGGTGCGGCGGTTCGCGGGAATCGCAAGCGCATCGCGAATCACGGGGGGGAACAGGTTCAGCGCGGCGGCGCCGGCGGTGCCGGCAGCGACGCGCAGGAAGTCACGACGGTTCGATCGGGTCATGGTCGTTATCGTGCGGTAAAGGGGGGAGCCGATTGGCAGGACCTGCTGGAAGGGCGCGCCCGGGTCGCAGGATGCGGCTGCGCCGGGTGGTGCCGCCGCGAGCATAGCGAGAAATCGGTGTCATTCATGTGAAGTCCGGAAACGTTTGCATCCGCATCGAAGCGATATCGAAGCGGCGTCGGGCGAATGTCGCCAGCGGTCGCGGTGCGGCAGGGATGAGGCGGGAAAGCGATGCGGCGCGGGATACGCGCCGGTGAAGCGCAGGGCGATGCCGGCGAGTCAGGCGTCCGTGACCCACGCGCCGAACCATTCGCTCGGCCGCGCGATTTCGTCCTGCGCGGCGACGAGTTCGAGCTCGTAGCGGCGCGCATCGTAGGTGGCCTTCACGACCGCGTGCACGGCCGCGAGCGTGTGCTCGAACGCCGCGCGCACGGAGTCGCCGCGCAGCCGGCAGGCGACGAAGATCGCGCTGGTCAGGTCGCCGACGCCGACCGGATGGCGCGGAAACGCGTACAGCGGGCGCTGGCCGATCCACGCTTCGGTTTCGGTGACCGCGAGCATGTTGAAACGATCGGCGGGGCTGTTGCGGTCGTGCAGGTGCTTGACGAGGATGATCTGCGGGCCGCGACGGATCAGCGAGCGGCAGGCTTCGACGGCTTCGGCGACGGTTTCGATGCGCCGCCCGGCGAGCTTCTGCAGTTCGGTGTGGTTCGGCGACATGCCGTCCGCGAGCGCCGGCACCTCCTGGACCATGAATTCCTCGACGCCGGGCTCGGGCCGGATGCCGCCCGTCTGGCCCATCGCCGGATCGCAGAAGTACCACGCGTTCGGGTTCATCGCCTTCACCGAGCGGACGATCTCGATAGCCGCACGCGCCTGCGGCGGCGAACCGAGAAAGCCGGACAGCACGGCGTCGCAGCGCTTGAGTGCGCCGATCGCGGCGATGCCGTCGACGAGCTGCTCCATCTTCGCGGCATCGATCGCGCTGCCGGCCCAGTGACCGTACTGCATGTGATTCGACAACTGGACGGTATTGAGCGGCCAGACGTTGACGCCGAGGCGCTGCATCGGGAACACGGCCGCACTGTTGCCGGCGTGGCCGTAGATGACGTGCGACTGAATGCTGAGGACGTTTTTCATGGGAAGCGCCTGCACGCGTTTCAGGGTCACGTCACACGATACCCGAGTTCGTCGCGCACGCGGAAGTCGCGCGGCGCCGGAGTGTTGCGCGCCGTCGTCAGCGCGACCGCGTAGAATCGCGGGGCGCGAGACGGCCCGGCCGCCCGCGTGCGTCTCCAATCACCGTGATCGCCATGCTTTCGATTCGCAAGATGTTGTTTGCCGTGCGCGCCGCCGTGCTCGGCGCGGGTGTCGCCGTCGCGTGCGCCGTGCCTGCCATGGCCGCCGCCGCATCGCCCGCCGGCAACGACGGGCCCGTGTATGGCCCGCGCCTGGAAGGGTTCGCCTATCCGGCGCCCGTGCATCTCTACACGTTCGTGTCGCAGCGCGAAACCCTCGAGATGGCCTACCTCGACGTGCAGCCGGCCCACCCGAACGGCCGCACCGTCGTGCTGCTGCACGGGAAGAACTTCTGCGCGGCGACCTGGGAAGACACGATCGGCGTGCTGAGCCGCGCCGGCTATCGCGTGATCGCGCCGGACCAGATCGGCTTCTGCAAGTCGTCGAAGCCCGATCGCTACCAGTACAGCTTCCAGCAGCTCGCACGCAATACGCATGCGCTGCTCGAATCGGTGGGGGTGAAGTCGGCGACGATCGTCGGCCACTCGACGGGCGGGATGCTCGCGATGCGCTACGCGCTGATGTATCCGAAGGCGACCGACCAGCTCGTGCTCGTGAACCCGATCGGCCTCGAGGACTGGAAGGCGCTCGGCGTGCCGCCGCTGCCGGTCGACTACTGGTATGCGCGCGAGCTGAAGACCACGGCCGACGGCATTCGCCGCTACGAGCAGGGCACGTACTACGCGGGCAAGTGGTCGCCGTCGTACGAGCGCTGGGTGCAGATGCTGGCCGGGATGTACCGTGGCGCCGGTCGCGACGCGGTCGCGTGGAACTCCGCGCTGATCTACGACATGATCCTCACGCAACCGGTGGTCTATGAACTCGGCGCGATCCACGTGCCGACGCTGTTGATGATCGGCGACAAGGACACGACCGCGATCGGCAAGGACGTCTCGCCGCCCGACGTGCATGCGAAGCTCGGCCGCTACCCGGAACTCGCGAAGCGCACGCAGGCGGCGATCCCCGGCGCGCAGCTCGTCGAGTTCCCGGCGCTCGGCCACGCGCCGCAGATCCAGGATCCGGACGCGTTCCACAAGGCGCTGCTCGACGGGCTGGAGGCCGTGCACCCGCAGTGATGCGGGGCCGGCCGCTGGCGGCCCGGGCGCGCCGTCAGCGCGCTTCGCTCGCGAGCTCGTCGCGGATCTGCGCGGTCAATTCGAACGAGCGCAGCCGTGCCGCGTGATCGTAGATCTGTGCGGTGACGATCAGCTCGTCGGCTCCCGTCTGCGCGATGCGGTCGCGCAGCTTGTCGCGCACCGTGTCGCGCGAGCCGACCGCCGCGAACGACAGCGAATGCGCGACGGTCGCGAGTTCGAGCTCGTTCGCCTCGAGCACGTCGACCGGCGGCGGCAGCTTGCCCGGCGTGCCGCGCCGCAGGTTGATGAACTGCTGCTGCAGCGACGTGAACAGGCGCCGCGCCTCGTCGTCGGTATCGGCGACGAACACGTTGACGCCGACCATCGCATGCGGCTTCGGCCATGCGGCCGACGGCCGGTACTGCGCACGATAGATCTCGAGCGCGCGCATCAGGTAGTCCGGCGCGAAGTGCGACGCGAACGCGAACGGCAGCCCGAGCATCGCGGCGAGCTGGGCGCTGAACAGGCTCGAGCCGAGCAGCCACACGGGCACGTCGAGCCCTGCGCCGGGCACCGCGCGCACGCGCTGGCCGGGCACCGGCTCCGCGAAGTAGCGCTGCAGCTCGGCGACATCATCCGGAAACGAGTCGGCGCTGCCGATCAGGTCGCGGCGCAGCGCGCGCGACGTGGTCTGGTCGGTGCCGGGCGCGCGGCCGAGGCCGAGGTCGATGCGCCCCGGATACAGCGACGCGAGCGTGCCGAACTGCTCGGCGATCACCAGCGGCGCATGGTTCGGCAGCATGATGCCGCCCGACCCGACCCGGATCGTCCGCGTGGCGCCCGCGACATGGCCGATCACGACGGCCGTTGCCGCGCTCGCGATGCCGGGCATGTTGTGATGCTCGGCGAGCCAGTAGCGCTGGTAACCCCAGCGTTCCGCGTGCTGCGCGAGATCGACGGTGTTGCGGAATGCCTGGGAGGCGTCGGCGCCGGCCGGAATGGGGGCGAGATCGAGTACGGAAAACGGAGTCATCGGATGGCCTTCGAAAGGGGCGCGCGCGGTGATGCGCTGACGCAACAAATGCCAAGGATTTTGCCAAAGGGTTCCGGAACGTGCTGGAGGCGGCCCGATACCCATGCGCGGTTCAGGGGTGCAGGGTCGAATTCGGCGGTCGTTGCAAAAATCGATCTAATCGCCGATTAATTACCGATCTTTACGGCGATTGGATGTGAATCCGCATCGACGTACAAATTTGCACGAAACGTAGGATTTTCAAGACTGCAATACGCCTGCAAACCGCTTACGCTAACGTGAACGCGGGTGCACCCAAATGGTTCGCCGACTGCGCAGCTTTGCCGGAATTGCACCAGTCCGTTTCTCGTAGCGCCGAGCGCGGGGTGCCGCAGGCTGCTAAAATCCGGCGCCTACCCATGTTGTGCCGAAGGTAGCCATACGAATCTTCCCGCATCCCGTCCGGGCGTCGCGCGGAGATGCACCACGCGAAGCCGGGCATGGCCGTATCCGAAGGATGGGTCGAGCCTCCCCCATATACAGGCGCTGCTGGAACAAGGAGTCGGGTCGTGCCCGCGTTCGTCGTTGTCGGAATACCGAATCACGCTCAATCATGCTCACGCGTTCTCCATGGCGTTCAGGTCGCCGGGAGGCGTCGCGCATGACGGCAACCGCAACGATGCTCGACTGGCTCCTGATCGTCTTCACGCTGGCCGCGGCCGGCTATGCGCTCGTCGCCGCGTTCGCGCCGCGGCCGCGTACGCCGCGCACGGCCGTGCGCGACGGCTTTGAGCCGGTCAGCGTGCTCAAGCCGCTGTGCGGCGCGGAGCCGCACCTGTACGAAAACCTCGCGACGTTCTGCGAGCAGCGCCATCCGCGGTATGAAGTGCTGTTCGGCGTCGCGTCGGCGGCCGATCCGGCGATTGCCGTGGTCGAACGGCTGCGCGCCGATTATCCCGAGTGCGACATCACGCTCGTGATCGACGCGCGCGTGCATGGCAAGAACCTGAAGGTCAGCAACCTGATCAACCTCGCCGAGCGCGCGAAGTACGGCCGCATCGTGATCGCGGACAGCGACATCGCGGTGAAGCCCGACTATCTGGAGCGCGTGACGGCGCCGCTCGCCGACGTGTCGGTCGGTGTCGTCACGTGCCTGTATCATGCGCGCAGCGTCGGCGGGTTCTGGACGCGGATCGGCGCGCAGTTCGTCGACGCATGGTTCGCCCCGTCGGTCCGGATCACGCACCTCGGCCGCTCGAGCCGCTTCGGCTTCGGCGCGACGCTCGCGCTGACGCGCGACACGCTAGACCGGATCGGCGGCTTTCCCGCGCTGAAGGACGAACTGGCCGACGATTTCTGGCTGGCCGAGCTGCCGCGCCGGCTCGGGCGACGCACCGTGCTGTCGGAGGTCGAGGTCGCGACCGACGTGATCGAACCGTCGTTCGGGCCGCTGTGGCACCGCGAGACCCGCTGGCTGCGCACGATCCGTTCGCTGAACCCGGCCGGCTTCGCGTTCCTGTTCATTACGTTTACCGTGCCGTGGCTCGCGATCGGCGCGGCGCTCGGCACGACGCGCAGCACCACGCACCGCGGCGCGGCAGATCGGAAGAGCAACAGGCTGAAACCCAGGTCACCCGACAGGAA
>NZ_JAAGPC010000122.1:0-26684 GCF_017104595.1 Burkholderia sp. Tr-20390
ATCGTCCGCCTCGCCGCGATGACGACGCACGGCCGCGTCGCGCGGGTGGCGAAGGCGGCGCACGCGCGCCGTATCGCGACAACGCAGGCGGTGAAGGCGCAAAACGCAGCTTCGGCGACCGTCGCACGTCGTCGGATCGTCCGCCTCGCCGCGATGACGACGCACGGCCGCGTCGCGCGGGTGGCGAAGGCGGCGCACGCGCGCCGTATCGCGACAACGCAGGCGGTGAAGGCGCAAAACGCAGCTTCGGCGACCGTCGCACGTCGTCGGATCGTCCGCCTCGCCGCGATGACGACGCACGGCCGCGTCGCGCGGGTGGCGAAGGCGGCGCACGCGCGCCGTATCGCGACAACGCAGGCGGTGAAGGCGCAAAACGCAGCTTCGGCGACCGTCGCACATCGTCCGATCGCCCGCCGCGCCGCGATGACGATGCCCGCCCGCGCCGCGCAGGCGCCGAAGACGGCAAGCGCCCGTCGTATCGCGACAACGCATCCGGCGAAGGTGCGAAGCGCAGCTTCGGCGACCGCCGCACGTCGTCCGATCGCCCGCCGCGCCGTGATGACGATGCACGCCCGCGTCGCGCAGGTTCCAGTGAAGGCAGCGCACGCGCACCTTATCGCGACAAGGCAGCCGGCGAAGGCGCGAAGCGCAGCTTTGGCGACCGCCGCACGTCGTCCGATCGCCCGCCGCGCCGTGATGACGATGCCCGCCCGCGCCGCGCAGGCGCTGACGACGGCAAGCGCCCGTCGTATCGCGACAAGCCTGCCGGCGAAGGTGCGAAGCGCAGCTTCGGCGACCGCCCGGCCCGCCCCGCACGCGACGGCGAGCGCCGCTCGTTCGGTGCGGTCAAGACCGCGCAACCGGTTAAGCGCGCCGCCGCCGACGTCGACTACGGTGACGAATCGGGCCTGATGCGCCTGTCGAAACGGATGTCCGAGCTCGGCATGTGCTCGCGCCGCGAAGCCGACGAATGGATCGAAAAGGGCTGGGTGCTCGTCGACGGCGAACGCATCGACACGCTCGGCACCAAGGTCCGCGCCGACCAGAAGATCGAGATCGACGAACGCGCGAGCGCCGCGCAGGCCGCGCAGGTGACGATCCTGCTGCACAAGCCGGTCGGCTACGTGTCGGGCCAGGCGGAAGACGGCTACGAGCCCGCGGCCGTGCTGATCACGCGCGCGAACCGCTGGAGCGGCGACCATTCGCCGGTGCGCTTCTCGCCGCAGCATCTGCACGCCCTCGCACCGGCCGGCCGCCTGGACATCGATTCGACCGGCCTGCTCGTGCTGACGCAGAACGGCGTGATCGCGAAGCAGCTGATCGGCGAGCAGTCGGACATCGACAAGGAGTACCTCGTGCGCGTGCGCTTCGGCGAACGGCTCATCGACATCGACCAGCACTTCCCCGCGGAATCGCTCGCGAAGCTGCGCCACGGCCTCGAGCTCGACGGCGTCGCGCTGAAGCCCGCGATGGTGAGCTGGCAGAACGGCGAGCAGTTGCGCTTCGTGCTGCGCGAAGGCAAGAAGCGCCAGATCCGTCGCATGTGCGAGCTGGTGGGCCTCGACGTGATCGGCCTGAAGCGCGTCCGGATGGGCCGCGTGATGCTCGGTGCACTGCCGCAGGGTCAATGGCGCTATCTGTCGGCCGACGAGACGTTCTGATCGCGGGCGCCCACATGTGCGCCACGCAGTGAAAAAGCCCGCGCAAGCGGGCTTTTTCTTGTCTGCGAGAAGCCGGCAAAGCCGGCCAATCAATCGTCGGAAGCCGGATCGAGCCCCGGGAACAGCACTTCCGTGAAGCCGAAGCGCGTGAAGTCGGTGATCCGCATCGGATACAGCTTGCCGATCAGGTGATCGTATTCGTGCTGGACGACGCGTGCGTGAAAACCGTCGGCCACGCGGTCGATCTTCTCGCCGTACTGGTCGAAGCCGCTGTAGCGCACTTTCGCGTAGCGGCTGACGACGCCGCGCATGCCCGGCACCGACAGGCAGCCTTCCCAGCCCTCTTCCATGTCCGGCGGCAGGTACTCGATCTTCGGGTTGATCAGCACGGTCTCGGGCACCGGCGGCGCGTCCGGGTAACGGTTGTTGTTGCCGAAGCCGAAGATGATGATCTGCAGCCCGATGCCGATCTGCGGCGCGGCCAGGCCGGCGCCGTTCGCGTGGTGCATCGTCTCGAACATGTCCGCGACGATCTCGTGCAGTTCGGGTGTATCGAACCGCTCGACCGGCTTGGCGACTTCGAGCAGGCGCGGATCGCCCATCTTCAGGATCTCGCGAATCATGGCGTATTACCCTCCAGGAGTTGGTGCAGGCCGTCTTCGTCCAGCACGGGGATGCCGAGTTCCTCGGCCTTCGCGAGCTTGCTGCCGGCTTCGGCGCCCGCGACCACGTAATCCGTCTTCTTCGACACCGAACCGGCCACTTTCGCGCCCGCCGCTTCGAGCATTTCCTTCGCGGCATCGCGCGTGAGCGTCGGCAGCGTGCCCGTCAGCACGACCGTCTTGCCGGCCAGCACGCCCTGCGGCGCCTTCGGCGCGGGCGGCCCTTCCGGCCACGTCACCTTGCCCGGCGCGCGCAACTGCTCGATCACGGTCCGGTTGTGCTCTTCCGCGAAGAACTGGTGCAGCGACTCGGCGACGATCGGCCCGACGTCGTTGACTTCGAGCAGTTCTTCGATCGACGCGTCCATGATCGGCGTCAGCGAGCCGAAATGCTTGGCGAGATCCTTCGCGGTCGATTCGCCCACGTGACGGATGCCGAGCCCGTAGATGAAGCGCGCGAGCGTCGTATGCTTCGCCTTCTCGAGCGAGTCGAGCAGGTTCTGTGCCGACTTCTCGGCGAACCGGTCGAGCTCGGCGAGCGTCGCAAAGCCGAGATTGAACAGGTCGGCCGGCGTGCGCACGAGATTCAGCTCGACGAGCTGGTCGATGATCTTCTCGCCGAGCCCGTCGATGTCGAGCGCGCGGCGCTGCGCGAAGTGCCACAGCGCCTGCTTGCGCTGCGCCGGGCAGAACAGGCCGCCCGTGCAGCGCGCGATCGCCTCGTCCGGCAGGCGCTCGATCTTCGAGCCGCACACCGGGCATTCGGTCGGCATCACGAACTCGGCCGCATCGGCCGGGCGCCGGTCGAGCAGCGCGCCGACCACCTCGGGGATCACGTCGCCCGCGCGGCGCACGATCACGGTATCGCCGATCCGGATGTCCTTGCGGCGCACCTCGTCCTCGTTGTGCAACGTCGCGTTCGTCACGGTCGCGCCGCCGACGAATACGGGCTCGAGGCGCGCAACCGGCGTGATCGCGCCGGTGCGGCCGACCTGCACGTCGATCGCGACGAGCCTAGTCAGCGCTTCTTGAGCGGGGAACTTGTGCGCGAGCGCGAAGCGCGGCGCGCGCGACACGAAGCCGAGGCGCTCCTGTTCGTCACGCCGGTTGACCTTGTAGACGACGCCGTCGATGTCGTACGGCAGCGACTCGCGCTTCTCGCCGACCTTGCGGAAGAAGTCGAGCAAGCCTTCGGCGCCGTGCACGACCGCGCGCTCGCGGTTCACGGGCAGGCCGAGCGACTCGTACCAGTCGAGCAGCGCGCTGTGCGTATCGGGCATCGGCATCCCGTCGAGCACGCCGATCCCGTACGCGAAGAACGACAGCGGGCGCTGCGCGGTGATCTTCGAGTCGAGCTGGCGCAGGCTGCCGGCCGCCGCGTTGCGCGGGTTCGCGAATTCGCGCTGCTCGGCCGCGCGCTGGCGTTCGTTCAGGCGTGCGAAATCGCGCTTGAACATCAGCACCTCGCCGCGCACGTCGAGCACGGCCGGCACGTTTTTGCCCTTCAGCTTCAGCGGAATCGAACGGATCGTGCGCACGTTCTCGGTCACGTCCTCGCCTGTCGTCCCGTCGCCGCGCGTCGACGCCTGGACGAATACGCCCTGCTCGTAGCGCAGCGAAATCGCGAGACCGTCGAACTTCAGCTCGCATGCGTACTCGACGGGCTCCGTCACCGAGCCGGCGAGATCGGTCGTCTTGTCGAGCGCGTCGGCGACACGCTTGTCGAATGCGACGATGTCCTCGTCCGCGAAACCGTTGTTCAGCGACAGCATCGGCGCATCATGGACGACCGGCGTGAAGCCGCCGGCCGCCTCCCCGCCGACACGCTGCGTCGGCGAATCGGGCGTCACGAGTTCCGGATGGTCGGCTTCGAGCTGCTGCAGTTCGCGGAACAGCCGGTCGTATTCGGCGTCGGGCAGATCCGGCTGGTCGAGCACGTAGTAGGCGTAGTTCGCCCGCTCGAGTTGATCGCGCAGCCACGCGGCACGCGCGTCGGGCTGGCTGGCTGGCGGTTCGGCTTGGGTTCGGGCCATGCTGGCGGCAGAGTCGTTCTGAAAAATCGGAATTCCGATTATCTCAGTTTGACGCCGCAGCGGGGGCACGCGATGCGTGCCGCGCGGGCCCGCTGCAGTGCACACAAGCACGATGCATTGCAGCGACGGGCGACGGCGCCGAAAGCCGCCGCCCGCCGGGCGCGCGTTACTGGCTGAAGAGGCGGCGCGTGACCGGCGAACCGGCCGGGATGCCGGCTTCCTCGAGCTTCGCGTACAGCTTCATCAGTTGCTGATCGATCGCGACCAGCGTCGATTCCGGCAGCGGCCGCCGCGAATCGTCGACGACCCGCGCGCCGATCCGCTCGGACAGCGACTTCGCGTAGTCGCACATCAGCCGGAACGGCAGGATGTCCTCTTCTGCGACCGGCACGTCGAGCACCAGCGTGATCATGTTGCCGCCCTTGTACGTGAGGTCGTCGCGCAGGAAGTTCGTGTCGCCGAACTGCAGCATGAACACGGGGTTCTGCTTCGCGTCGAGCTTCACGAAACGCGTGCCGTCGCGCGACAGCAGCAGCCCGTCCTGCGACGCGACCGCCTGCACGTAGTTCGCCGACCACGGCGCGCCGTCCGACATCACGTTGATCGACAGCTGCGCGTCGCACTGCGCGGCAAACGCGTCGAGCTCGCGCGCCATCGCGACCGTTTCCATCATGTCCGGGAATTCCGGCGCGCCGTCGATCGCGTCGGCGAACTGCTGGACGCCCGTCACGAATTCGGAGAACTCGAGCTCGTTCAGCGCACCGCTGCGGTTCGCGAGCTGCGCGGCCGCGCGCAGCTCCTCGTAGCGCACGCCGTTCTGCAGCAACTCCCACTGGCCGCCTTCCGGCTTGCCTTCGATATGCACGGGCTTGCTGCCCGCGCGGCGCAGCCGCTGCGCGGCCGGCAGGATCTTGTCGCCCGGCAGCGACCCGCCGAGGCGGATCGGCACGATGCAGTCGATCCGGCGGTCGACGATCGCCGGCGGAGCCGACGAGATCGTCGTGGCGGCCGGCAGCACGGGTTCGGCCGGCTCTGCCGGTTCAGCGTGCGTGTCGTGCGCGGAAGCCGGTGCGGCTGCCTCGCCGGCAACCGGCTCGACCGACTCGGCCGGTGCATCGATACCGGTCGCCTCAGCCTGCAGATCGACCGGCGTATCGGCAGGTGCCGCGCCACCGAACGTCGGCTCGACGCGCGCGACTTCGGCCGGCGTGCCGCCCGTGGCGGCCGCCGGGGCCGGTGCCGCGGGCTCGCGCCGCACCGGCTGGCGCACCGGCTCGATGAACGGCAATTCTTCCTCGCGTTCGGGGCGGTTCATCGCCTCGGCCGCTTCCTCCGGCATCGGGCGCGGCATCCTGCGCCGCACCTTCGCGCCCTGCCATGCGTTGTAGACCACGACGCCGCCCACCACGACGGCGCCCGCGCCGATCAAACCGAGTGTCAACTCGTCCATGCACGCTCCATCAGCAATTCTTGTTCGTCGGAACCGCGAACGGGCGCCCATGCGCCGCGCGAACGCGGTCCGGTTTCGTCAAACGTCAATTCTGGGCAAAACCCGCGGCGGTTTCCATGTCCACCGCAACGATCCGCGACACGCCCTGCTCCTGCATCGTCACGCCGATCAGCTGCTGCGCCATTTCCATCGCGATCTTGTTGTGCGAGATGAACAGGAACTGCGTCTTGTCGGACATCGCGCGCACGAGATTCGCGAAACGCTCGGTGTTCGCGTCGTCGAGCGGCGCGTCGACCTCGTCGAGCAGACAGAATGGCGCCGGGTTCAGCTGGAACATCGCGAACACCAGTGCGGTCGCGGTCAGCGCCTTCTCGCCGCCCGACAGCAGGTGGATCGTCGCGTTCTTCTTGCCCGGCGGCTGCGCCATCACCTGCACGCCGGCGTCGAGGATTTCATCGCCCGTCATGATCAGCTTCGCCTGACCGCCGCCGAACAGGCGCGGGAACAGGTCGCTGAAGTGACGGTTGACCTCGTCGAAGGTGCCCTGCAGCAGCGTGCGGGTTTCCTGGTCGATCTTGTGGATCGCGTCCTCGAGCGTCGTGATCGCGTCGATCAGGTCGGCAGACTGCGCATCGAGGAACACCTTGCGCTCGCTCGCGGCCTTCAGCTCGTCGAGCGCGGCCATGTTCACCGGGCCGAGCGCGTTGATCGCGTTGTTCAGGCGCGTGACCTCGCCCTGCAGGTACGACGGCTTCAGATCCGGCGTGAGCTTCTCGCGCAGCGCTTCCTCGTCGACCTCGGCCGTCGTCAGTTGCTCGGCGAACTGTTCGACCGACAGGCGCGCGGCCTGCTCCTTCAACTGCAATTCGGTGATGCGGTCGCGCAACGGCTGCAGCGAGCGCTCGGCGACGAGGCGCTGCTCGTCCGACGCGCGCAGCTTCGCGGTCAGGTCGTCGAGTTCGATCCGCGCGGCCTGCAGCGCCTCTTCCTTCACCGCCCGAATCTCGAGCGCGTCCTGCAGGCCCGTGTGCGCGGTCTGCTCGTTGATCGTCTCGAGCTCGGCGCGTGCGTCTTCGAGCGACGCGGCGACGCGCTCGCTCTGCTCGTGTGCAACCTGGATGCTGCGCTTGAGCTCGTCGATCCGCGTCACGGCATTGCGTGCGGCGAAGCGTGCGTCGTTCGCGCCGCGCTCCAGGTCACGCGCTTCCTGACGCGCCTGCGTCAGCGATTCGTCGAGCGCTTCGAATGCAAGCTGGTTGTCCTCGAAGCGCGCCTGCAGTTCGGCCAGTTCGCCGTCGAAACGCTCGAAATTCGCTTCCGACTCCGCGCGCATCGCACGCTGCTCTTCGATCTGCGCGCCGATTTCCTCGAGTTCCTCGCGGATCTGCGTGCTGCGCTGCGTGTATCGTTCGTGCGCCTGCGCAAGCTTCAGCACGTCCATCTGCAACGCATGCACGCGCTGCGTCGCACGCTCGGCCTGTGCGCGCACGTCGCCGAGTGCCTGCGTGGCCTGCGTGTGCGCGGCTTCCGCGCGAACCGCGGCCGTGCGCGCCTCGTCGGCGAGCAGCGCCTGCGCACGCACCTGGCGCGTCAGGTTTTCGATTTCCTGCTGGCGGGCCAGCATCCCGGCCTGCTCCGAATCGGCCGCATACAGCTGCACGCCGACGCGCGTGACGATATGGCCGGCCTTGACGACGAACGCACCGCCTGCCGGCAGCTGCGTGCGCGTCGCAAGCGCCTGCGCGACGTCGTCGGCGACGTACACGTTGCCGAGCCAGTCGTTCAGCACCGCGCGGATGCCCGCATCGTCGATGCGCACGAGCGACAGCACCGGACGCAGGCCGGCCACGGCCGCCGGCGGTTCGCCGGCCGCGGGCGGCGCGTAGAACGCGAGCTTCGCGGGCGGTGCGTCGGAGGCAAAAGCCTTCACCCAGTCGAGATTCGACACTTCGAGCGCGGCGAGGCGCTCGCGCAGCACGGCTTCGAGCGCCGCTTCCCAGCCGGCTTCGACATGCAGCTTCTTCCACAGACGCGGCAGCGCGCCGAGCTCGTGCTTGTCGAGCCACGGCTGCACCTTGCCTTCGGTCTGAACATTTTCCTGCAGCTGCTTCAGCGCCGCGAGACGCGCCTCGAGCTGGTGGATCTGCGCGGCTTCGGCCTGCACGCGCTCCTGCGCGGCACGGCGTTCGCCATCGAGGCGCGGCACCGTTTCCTGCGCGTCGGCGAGGCGCGCCTGCGCTTCGGCCAGGATCTCTTCCTGCTCGGCGAGCTGCATGCGCAGCTCCTCGAGCTGTGCCTCGTCCGGCGCGTCGAGCCCGCCCGCTTCGCTCTTCAGGCGCTCATGGCGCTGCTGCAGCTGCTGGAGCTGCTGGTCGGCGTTGCGCTGGTGCGCGGCTTCGAGCTTCAGCGACTGTTCGGTCTGCGCGATCCGCGCGCGCTCGTCGTTGAGCTGCGCCTGCGCATCGCGGAACTTCGCTTCGAGCGCCGGCAGCGCATCGTGCTTCGCGGCGGCGTTGTCTTCGGCGAGCGCGGCCTTCTCGTCGGCCATCGCGCGCGCTTCCTCGGCTTCCTCGAGCTCGTCCTGCGCCTTCTCGGCCTGCGCGCGCCATTGCTCGCGCTGCGCATTCAGTGCGGCGATCTGCGCCTGCACGCGGTTGCGTGATTCGACGATGAACTTGATCTCGGCTTCGAGGCGGCTCACCTCGGCGTTCGCTTCGTAGAGCGAGCCCTGCGCGCCCTGCATCGCGTCGCTTGCGGAGTAATGCGCGACGCGCAGCGTCTCGAGCTGCGCTTCGACCTCGCGCAGCTTCGCCGTTTGCGCCTCGAGGTCGATCTGCGCCTGTTCGATCGCGCGCTGCTGCTTCTGCTGCTCGCCGGCGGCCTCGTTCTTGCGCAGCAGCCACAACAGGCGCTGCTTCTCCTCGCCGTCGGCGACGAGTTCCTTGTACTTGGTGGCAACGACGGCCTGCGCCTCGAGCTTCTCGAGGTTCGCGCCGAGTTCGCGGACGATGTCCTCGACGCGGGTCAGGTTCTCGCGCGTGTCGTGCAGGCGGTTCTCGGTCTCGCGGCGGCGTTCCTTGTACTTCGACACGCCCGCGGCTTCCTCGAGGAACACGCGCAGCTCTTCCGGCTTCGCCTCGATGATCCGGGCGATCATGCCCTGCCCGATGATCGCGTACGCGCGCGGCCCGAGGCCGGTGCCGAGGAAGATGTCCTGGATGTCGCGGCGGCGCGCCGGCAGGTTGTTGATGTAGTAACTCGACGTGCCGTCGCGCGTCAGCACGCGCTTCACGGCGATCTCGCCGTACTGGCCCCACTGGCCGGCCGCGCGGCCGTCGGAGTTGTCGAAGATCAGTTCGACGCTGGCCCGGCTGCCGGGCTTGCGGGCGGTCGAGCCGTTGAAGATCACGTCCTGCATCGATTCGCCGCGCAGCTCGGAAGCGCGCGACTCGCCGAGCACCCAGCGCACGGCGTCGATGATGTTGGACTTGCCGCACCCGTTCGGGCCCACCACGCCGACAAGCTGGCCCGGAACCTGGAAATGCGTGGGATCGACAAAGGATTTGAAGCCAGCGAGTTTGATCGAGCTCAGACGCACGGCGGTATCGGATGTGAAGAAGGTGTGAAACGGACGGAGCCGCACTGCGCGAGGCCGGACGGCCCATGCGCGCGATGCGCTCCGGAATTCAAAAGCGGGGCCGCGCGCATACAGCGTTGGGCCCCGCAAACGGCTTCCATCATACCATCGCGCGTGCGCCGTCCCGACCGTCGCCGGGTTTGTCCGGTGCCGGCGCGGCACGATGGACCCGGCTCGACAGCAGCGTCGCCAGCACGATGCACGCGCCGCCCGCCCACTCGCGCGCGCTCGGCAGCTCGCTCGCGAACACCCAGGCCGACAGCGCGGTGATCACGATCTCGAACAGCATGATGATCGACGCACGGTTCGCCGGCACGCGCGCCAGCCCGTATTGCACGAGCAGGTTGTTCGACGCCATCGTCACGCCGATCGCGACGATGATCAGCGCGGCCGTGCCGAGGTGGCCGCCCGCCGGCGCAGCCGGGATCCCCTCGAACAGCGACGCGATCGCCCCGAACACCGCCGCGCCGCCGAACAGCGTCGCGGTACGCATCTCGGCGCGCATCTCCGGCAACTCGCGGCTCGCCTTGATCACGAGCACGTTGCTCATCGCGAAGCTCAACCCGGCCGCGAGACCGGCCCATTCGGCCGGGGTGGCCGGCAACGGCAGGCCGAGCGTCGGCGACCACAGCATCAGCATCGCGCCGCCGATCGATAGCGCCGCGAGCCCCGCGCCGGCCCAGGTCAGCCGCTCGCGCAGCAGGAAGTGCGCATAGATCGCGGTCCACGCGGGGGTCAGGTAGAACAGCAGCATCACGCGCAGCACCTCGCCGTGGATCGTGCCCCACACGAACCCGAGGTTCGTCACGCCGGCCGTCACCGCGATGCCGGGCAGCACCCAGTGCCAGCGCAGCGTCGCGATCGTGCGGTGGCGCGCGACGATCACGAACAGGAAGGCGACGAGGCTCGTCAGCGCGCTCGCCAGCGTGCCCGTCACACCGAGCGACGCCAGGATCCGCAGCGGATACCAGATCAGGCCCCATACCGATGCGCCGATCAGGATGGCCAGCGTCGGCAGGCTGCCGCGTACCGCGTTATTCATTTGGTTCAATACCCTTTATTCGACCGGCCCGGCCGCCGTTCCGGCAGGCCGTGACCGCATTCCGTCACGCTATAATCGTCCGTTGCGACCCGCGCGCCATCGGCGCCGTTCGCAGCCGCGCGGCGCGCCCGCCGCTTCTTTCGCTCCAACCGGCCGCGATGGCCGCTTCGCCCGTGAACCCTCGACTCGACTCGCTCCAGCCCTATCCCTTCGAAAAGCTGCGCGCCCTGTTCAAGGACGTGACGCCCTCCGGCGCCCTCAAACCGATCAGCTTCGGCATCGGCGAGCCCAAACATGCGACCCCGGCGCTGATCCGCGACGCCGTGGTGGCCGCGCTCGACGGTCTCGCGTCGTACCCGGCCACCGCCGGCTCGGACGCGCTGCGCACGTCGATCGCGCACTGGCTCGAGCGCCGCTACGGGCTGCCGGCCATCGATCCGGCCACGCAGGTGCTGCCCGTGTCGGGGTCGCGCGAGGCGCTGTTCTCGCTCGCGCAGACGGTAATCGACGCACGCCCGGCCGAACAGGGCGAGAAGGCGATCGTACTCTGTCCGAATCCTTTCTATCAAATTTACGAAGGCGCGGCGCTGCTGGCCGGTGCCGAACCCTATTTCGCGAACAGCGACCCGGCCCGCAACTTCGCGTGCGACTACGCGTCCGTGCCGGACGCAGTCTGGGCGCGCACGCAACTGCTGTACGTGTGCTCGCCGGGCAACCCGACGGGCGCCGTGCTGACGCTCGACGACTGGCGCGAGCTGTTCGCGCTGTCCGACCGCCACGGTTTCGTGATCGCGTCCGACGAGTGCTATTCGGAAATCTATTTCGACGAAGCGGCGCCGCCGCTCGGCGGCCTCGAGGCAGCGCACCGCCTCGGCCGCGGCTTCGAGCGGCTCGTGATGCTGTCGAGCCTGTCGAAGCGCTCGAACGTGCCGGGCATGCGCTCGGGCTTCGTCGCCGGCGACGCGGCGCTGCTGAAGAAATTCCTGCTGTACCGCACGTACCACGGCGCGGCGCTGTCGCCGGTCTGGCAGCACGCGAGCATCGCCGCGTGGAACGACGAGGCGCACGTGCGCGAGAACCGCGCGCTGTACCTGCAGAAGTTCAATACCGTCACGCCGATGCTCGCCGACGTGATCGACGTGAAGCTGCCCGACGCGGCGTTCTACCTGTGGGCCAACGTGTCGCGCACCGGGCTGTCGGACACCGAGTTCGCCCGCCGCCTGTACGCCGACTATAATGTGACGGTTCTGCCCGGCTCGTACCTCGCGCGTGATGCGCACGGCACGAATCCGGGCCGCGATTTCATCCGGATCGCGCTCGTCGCGGGCACCCCCGAATGCGTCGAGGGCGCGCAACGCATCGTCGATTTCTGCCGCTCTCTCGCGCGGTAATCGTCCATCCGATCAATTCCATCCATCTCCTGCGAAAACGAACATGTCGCAACAACTTCAGCAAATCATCGATACCGCCTGGGAAAACCGCGCCGAGCTGTCGCCGAAGGCCGCACCGGCCGACGTCCGCGAAGCCGTCGCGCACGCGATCGAGCAGCTCGACAAAGGCGCGCTGCGCGTGGCCGAGAAGATCGACGGCAACTGGACCGTGCACCAGTGGCTGAAGAAGGCCGTGCTGCTGTCGTTCCGCCTGGAGGACAACGCGCCGATGCCCGCCGGCGGCTACTCGCAGTTCTACGACAAGGTGCCGTCGAAGTTCGCGAACTACACCGCTGAAGATTTCGCCGCGGGCGGCTTCCGCGTCGTCCCGCCGGCCATCGCGCGCCGCGGCTCGTTCATCGCGAAGAACGTCGTGCTGATGCCGTCGTACACCAACATCGGCGCGTACGTCGACGAAGGCACGATGGTCGACACGTGGGCCACGGTCGGTTCGTGCGCGCAGATCGGCAAGAACGTGCACCTGTCGGGCGGCGTCGGCATCGGCGGCGTGCTCGAGCCGCTGCAGGCGAACCCGGTCATCATCGAAGACAACTGCTTCATCGGCGCACGCTCGGAAGTCGTCGAAGGCGTGATCGTCGAGGAAAACTCGGTGATCTCGATGGGCGTGTACCTCGGCCAAAGCACGAAGATCTACGACCGCGAGACGGGCGAAGTCAGCTACGGCCGCATCCCGGCCGGCTCGGTCGTCGTCGCCGGCAACCTGCCGTCGAAGGACGGCTCGCACAGCCTGTACTGCGCGGTGATCGTCAAGAAGGTCGACGCGAAGACCCGCGCGAAGGTCGGCCTGAACGAGCTGCTGCGAGGCGACTGATGGCGAAGCCGCACACCGTGGTCGTCTACGGCATTCCGAACTGCGACACCGTGAAGAAGGCCCGCGTGTGGCTCGACGATCACGGCGTCGAATTCGAGTTT
Source organism: Burkholderia sp. Tr-20390 (assembly GCF_017104595.1). NCBI lineage: Bacteria > Pseudomonadati > Pseudomonadota > Betaproteobacteria > Burkholderiales > Burkholderiaceae > Burkholderia > Burkholderia sp. Tr-20390. Next base: position 12,849 of record NZ_JAAGPC010000122.1, read on the forward strand.
CACGACTTCAAGAAGCTCGGTGTCAGCGCACCGCTCGTCGAGGACTGGCTGAAGGACGTGTCGCTCGACGCGCTCGTCAACAAGCGCGGCACGACGTGGCGCGGCCTGGACGACGCGATGAAGGCGGCCGCCGAAACGAAGGCCGGCGCGGTCGCGCTGATGATCCACAAGCCGTCAGTCATCAAGCGTCCCGTGCTGGTGATCAACGGCCGCGTGAAATCGCTCGGCTTCGTGGCCGATCAATACGCGGCGCTGTTTGCCGCATAGGGCTGCCCGCGCTGCGCCTGTCGGCGCAGCCCGACGTCTTGTCGCTGCCGGCCACCGCGCCGGCATTTTTTATCGAAAGTGGTCCGAACCATGTCCGCCACCCTAGCCCTTACCGAACAGCTGATCGCCCGCGCGTCCGTGACGCCCGACGACCAGCATTGCCAGCAGATCATGACCGAGCGCCTCGCCGCGCTCGGCTTCGAATGCGAGACCATCGCGTCGCACGGCGTGACCAACCTGTGGGCCGTCAAGCGCGGCACCGACGGCCGCGACGGCAAGCTGCTCGCGTTCGCGGGCCACACCGACGTCGTGCCGACCGGCCCGCTCGAGCAGTGGAGCTCGCCGCCGTTCATCCCCGCCCATCGCGACGGCAAGCTGTACGGCCGCGGCGCGGCCGACATGAAAACGTCGCTCGCGGCATTCGTCGTCGCGTCCGAGGAATTCGTCGCAGCGCATCCCGGCCACCGCGGCGCGATCGCGTTCCTGATCACGAGCGACGAGGAAGGCCCCGCCACCGACGGCACCGTGAAGGTCGTCGAGCTGCTCGAAGCGCGCGGCGAACGCATGGACTACTGCATCGTCGGCGAGCCGACGTCGACCACCGAGCTCGGCGATGTCGTGAAGAACGGCCGCCGCGGCTCGATGTCGGGCGAACTCGTCGTCAAGGGCGTGCAGGGCCACATCGCGTATCCGCACCTCGCGAAGAACCCGATCCACCTGCTCGCGCCGGCGCTCGCCGAGCTCGCCGCCGAGCAGTGGGACGCAGGCAACGAATACTTCCCGCCGACCACCTGGCAGGTGTCGAACCTGCATGCCGGCACCGGCGCGACCAACGTGATCCCTGGCCACGCCGACCTGCTGTTCAACTTCCGCTTCTCGACCGCCAGCACGGTCGAAGGCCTGCAGGCACGCGTGCACGCGATCCTCGACAAGCATGGCCTCGAATACACGCTGAAGTGGTCGGTGAGCGGCCTGCCGTTCCTCACGCCGCGCGGCGAGCTATCGGGCGCGCTGGAAAACGCGATCCGCACCGAGACCGGCATCACGACCGAGCTGTCGACCACGGGCGGCACGTCGGACGGCCGTTTCATCGCGCGCATCTGCCCGCAGGTGATCGAGTTCGGCCCGCCTAACGGCAGCATCCACAAGATCGACGAGCACATCGAAGTGCGCTTCGTCGACCCGCTGAAGAACGTGTACCGCCGCGTGCTCGAACAACTGATCGCCTGATGGAGCCTCGCATGACGACACCTTTTGCCACTGTTCGCGACCTGCTGCGCTACGCGGTCACGCGCTTCTCGAAGGCGAAGCTCGCGTTCGGCCACGGCTCCGACAACGCGTACGACGAAGCGGCCTACCTCGTGCTGCGCACGCTCGACCTGCCGCTCGACACGCTCGAGCCGTTCCTCGACGCGCGGCTGCTGCCCGACGAAATCGCGGCCGTGCTCGCGGTGATCGAACGGCGCGCCACCGACCGCGTGCCGGCCGCGTACCTCACGCATGAGGCGTGGATGCACGGCCACCGCTTCTACGTCGACGAACGCGTGATCGTGCCGCGCTCGTTCATCGGCGAACTGCTCGACGACGGGCTGCAGCCGTACGTCGCCGACCCCGAGCAGGTCGGCGCGGTGCTCGAGCTATGCACGGGCTCCGGCTGCCTCGCGATCCTTGCGGCGAGCGCGTTCCCGAACGCCGAGATCGACGCGGTCGACCTGTCCGACAAGGCGCTCGAAGTCGCCGAGATCAACGTGCGTGACTACGGCCTCGAAGACCGCGTCACGCTGCACCACGGTGACCTCTACGCGCCGCTGCCCACGTTCCGCACCGACCCGGGCTCGCGCTACGACGTGATCCTGACGAACCCGCCGTACGTGAACGCGTCGTCGATGGCCGCGCTGCCGCCCGAGTACCGGCACGAGCCGGAGATGGCGCTCGCCGGTGGCAACGACGGGATGGACATCGTGCGACGCATCGTCGCCGAGGCCCATCGCTGGCTGCACGACGACGGCGTGCTCGTCGTCGAGATCGGCAACGAGCGCGAGCACGTCGAAGCCGCGTTCGGCGGCCTCGAGCTCACGTGGCTGCCCACCAGCGCGGGAGACGACGCCGTGTTCCTGATCCAGGCGTCGGACCTGCCCCGCAAGGCCTGAGCCTGCCCGGCTCGCCCACCGTGCGGTGCACCGTTGCGCCGCACGGTTGGGTAAGATGCGCGTAGGCGGCCGCCCGGCCGCGCGACCCCAGGAGTCCGACACGCGCCCATGACCCTCGACTGGCTACATCTCGGCACCCTGATCCTGACCATCCACGTGCTCGGGATCGTCGCGGCGTTCCACGCGATCATGAATACGCGCACGTCGCAAGGCGCGATCGCGTGGGCCGTCTCGCTCGCGGCCATGCCCTACCTGACGCTCATTCCGTACCTGTTCCTCGGCCGCAGCAAGTTCTCCGGCTACGTGGACGCCCGACGCCACGAGCTGGAAATGTTGCGCATGCACACACCGCGCTCGCCCTGGCTCACCACCGACGCGACCGACGGGCCGGCCGCCGACGCGATCGGCCAGGCCGCGGTGCTCGCGCTCACGCGGCTCGGCGGCATGCCGTTCCTCGGCGGCAATTCGGTGCGCACGCTCGTGAACGGCGACGCGACGTTCTCGGCGATCCTGGCGGCCATCGACGCCGCGCGCGACTACGTGGTGGTGCAGTTCTTCATCGTGCGCGACGACGCGCTCGGCCGGATGCTGCGCGACTCGCTGCTCGCGCGCGCGGCGGCCGGCGTGCGCTGCTGCCTGCTGTACGACAGCATCGGCAGCTTCGACCTCCCGCACAGCTACGTCGACACGTTGCGCAGGGGCGGCGTCGAGGTTCATCCGTTCGCGACCAACCGGAAGTTCGTCAACCGCTTCCAGCTCAACTTCCGCAACCACCGCAAGATCGTCGTCGTCGACGGCAATCGGGCGTTCGTCGGCGGCCACAACGTCGGCGTCGAGTATCTCGGCGCGAAGCCGCGCCTGTCGCCGTGGCGCGACACGCACATCGAGATTCGCGGCCCGGTGGTCGCGAGCATCCAGTACGTGTTCGCCGAAGACTGGCACTGGGCAACGCAGAAGCTGCCGCCGCTCGCGTTGCCGCCGCCCGCGCAGCCCGGCGACAACATGCATTGCCTCGCGGTGCCGATGGGGCCGGCCGACAAGCAGGAGACGGGCTCGCTGTTCTTCGTCGAGGCGATCAACGCCGCGCGCGAGCGGGTCTGGATCACCACGCCGTACCTCGTCCCCGACGAAGCCGTGATTTCCGCACTGAAGCTCGCCGTGATGCGCGGCGTCGACGTGCGCATCCTGATCCCGAGCCGGCGCGACCACTATGTGGTATTCGAAGCGTCGAAGCTGTACGCGCGCGACCTGGTCGATGCGGGCGTCAAGGTGTTCCGCTACCGGCCCGGCTTCCTGCACCAGAAGGTCGTGCTGATCGACCGCATCGCGGCGGCGATCGGCAGCGCGAATCTCGACAACCGCTCGTTCCGCCTCAATTTCGAGATCATGGTGCTGACCGTCGACCGCACGTTCGCCGACGAAGTCGAGACGATGCTCGATGCCGATTTCGCGCAGGCGTACGAGGTCGACGCGAGCGAATACCGCCAATCGCCCGCCTGGCGGCGCATCGCGATGCACGTCGCGCGGCTGTTCGCCCCGATCCTCTAGCGGCCGGGACAGCGGCGGCGCCCGCGCGATCCGCACCGGCGCCGCGAACGCCGCCGGCAGCCGTCACAGCAGCTTCTCGATATCCGCGGCGATTTCGTCCGGCTTGGTCGACGGCGCGTAGCGCTTGACGATGCGCCCTTCACGATCGACCAGGAACTTCGTGAAATTCCACTTGATCGCCTTGAGACCGAGAATGCCGGGCGCCTCGTCGGTCAGGTAGCGGTACAGCGGATGCGCATGGTCGCCCTTCACGTCGATCTTCGCGAACATCGGGAACGTGACGCCGTAATTGCGCTCGCAGAACGCACCGATCTGCGTGGCGTCGCCGGGCTCCTGCTTGCCGAACTGGTTGCACGGGAAGCCGAGCACATAGAAGCCGCGCGCCGCGTACTGGTCGTACAGCTTCTGCAGGCCCGCGTACTGCGGCGTGAAACCGCACTCGCTCGCGGTGTTGACGATCAGCAGCACCTTGCCGCGATATGCGTCGAGCGAGGCCGGCGCGCCGGCAAGCGTCTCTGCGCTGAACGAATACAGGGTGGACATCGGGCACTCCTTTTACGAAACCGGATCGACGTGGAGTCTAGGCGAAATTGCCCCGTTGCGGCATCCGCCGAACGGCCAATGCCCGGCGCGAGCGGCGCGCAGTCTAGAATAGCGGTTTTGGCCAGTCATTTCCGCCGTGATCCGTTTCAATCAGTTCAGCCTTGCGCGCGGCACCAAGCCGCTGTTCGAGTCGACCTCCTTCGTGCTCAATCCCGGCGAGAAAGCCGGCCTGATCGGCGCGAACGGCGCCGGCAAGTCGACCCTGTTCTCGGTCCTGCGCGGCGAGCTGCACTCGGACGGCGGCGATTTCTCGATGCCGCCGTCGTGGCGGATCGCCCATGTGTCGCAGGAAACGCCCGCGGTCGACCGCTCGGCGCTCGACTACACGCTCGACGGCGACGCCGCGCTGCGCGAGATCGAGGCCCGCATCGCCGCCGCCTCCGCCGCGCATGACGGCGCCGCCGAAGCCGACGCGCACGCGGCGTTTGCCGACGCCGACGGCTACACCGCGCCTGCCCGCGCCGAGGCGCTGCTGCTCGGCCTCGGCTTCACGCTCGCGCAGACGCGCGAATCCGTCGCCAGCTTCTCCGGCGGCTGGCGCATGCGCCTGAACCTCGCGCAGGCGCTGATGTGCCGTTCCGACCTGCTGCTGCTCGACGAACCGACGAACCACCTCGACCTCGACGCGATCGTCTGGCTCGAAGACTGGCTGCACCGCTACCCCGGCACGCTCGTCGTGATCTCGCACGACCGCGAATTCCTCGATTCGATCTGCAATGTCACGCTGCACCTGGAAAACCGCCAGGTGAAGCGCTACGGCGGCAACTACTCGCAGTTCGAAGTGCTGCGCGCGCAGCAACTGGCGCTGCAGCAAAGCGCCTACGAAAAGCAGCAGAAGACGATCGAGCACCTGCAGAGCTTTGTCGACCGCTTCAAGGCCAAGGCGACCAAGGCCAAGCAGGCGCAGAGCCGGATGAAGGCGCTCGAGAAGATGGAGCTGATCGCGCCCGCGCACATCGCGTCGCCGTTCACGTTCGAATTCCGCACGCCCGATGCCGCGCCGAACCCGATGATGGTGATGGAAGACGTCCGCTGCGGCTACCACGCCGACGGCGGAGCGGAAATCCCGATCGTCGAGCGTGTCGCGCTGTCGATCCAGAACGGCCAGCGCATCGGCCTGCTCGGCGCGAACGGCCAGGGCAAGTCGACGCTGATCAAGACGCTCGCCGGCACGCTCGCGCCGCTGTCGGGGCACGTCCGCGACGGCAAGGGGCTGACGATCGGCTATTTCGCGCAGCACCAGCTCGAAACGCTGCGCGAGGATGATTCCCCGCTCGCGCATCTGGCGCGGCTCGCGCCCGACACGCGCGAGCAGGAGCTGCGCGACTTCCTCGGCGGCTTCAACTTCTCGGGCGACATGGCGACCACCCCGGTCGGGCCGTTTTCGGGCGGTGAAAAGGCACGCCTCGCGCTCGCGCTGATCATCTGGCAGAAGCCGAACCTGCTGCTGCTCGACGAACCGACCAACCACCTCGACCTCGAAACGCGCCATGCGCTGACGATGGCGCTCGCGCAGTTCGAAGGCACGCTGATCCTCGTCTCGCACGACCGCCACCTGCTGCGCGCGACGACCGACCAGTTCATGCTGGTCGCGAAGCACCGGCTGCAGCCGTTCGACGGCGACCTCGACGACTACCGCGACTGGCTGCTGCAGCACGCGGCCGAGCAGCGCGCGGCCGCGAAGGCCGATAGCGCGGCGTCTTCGGGCGCGGGTACGGGTGCCGCAGCCAACCGCAAGGACCAGAAGCGTCAAGCGGCCGAGGAGCGGCAGCGCCTGTCGGTGTTGAAGAAACCGCTGCAGACGCGCATCACGAAGCTCGAAAAGGAAATGGAGACGCTGCACGCGGAGAAGGCGCGCCTCGACGCATTCGTCGCCGATCCGGCGAGCTACGAGGCTGAGCGCAAGACGGAACTGACCGAGGCGATCCGCAAGCTCGGGGACGTCAACACGCGTCTCGAAACGGTCGAGGCCGACTGGCTCGCCGCGCAGGAAGAACTCGAGCAGATCGGCTGACCGCCGTCGCGGTGCGACCGGCCGATACGCCGGCCAGCCCGGCGTGCCGGCTGGCGCCGCGCCGCGCCCCCTCGGCATCGCAGCACCTCGACAGACCATCGGGCCGTGGGCGGCCCCAGATACGACAAGGCCGGGCGCGCCGGCCCGGCCTGTTCATTCATTACCGCAATCACCCAATTCGCCGAGTTGCCGGCTCAACGTCGCGGCAACGTGTCGCGCGGCATCTGCTCGTCGTCGCCCATCAGGTGCCGCCGCCCTTCGGTCGGCCGCCGGATCGCCGCGGCGACTTCCGCTTCCGTCACGTCCTCGGACACGACCTTGCGCGCCAGGCGCCCCTCGTCGTCGATCCATTCGACGATCCGGCATCCGCCGCCCCAGGGCTGGCGAATCGGCTCCGACACGCGGCAGCCACGCAGGTTGTAAAGGCGTCCGCTCGGCGCTTCCCCATACGATTTCAACATAGGATCCCTTCGCATTGCGCGGTTCGACAATCCGGCAAAGGATAGGGAAAAGCGATGTCCGGCGGGTTACATAACCCTACATCTTCTTTACAGCGAATTACGCGACAGATCGCCCGCTCGCATGACACGGGCGCCTGACGCGCCGGTCACTCGAGATCGCGCACGCGGTCGATCGCCTGCTCGAGCCGATCGACGGCCATCACGTTCAGCCCTTCGATCGGCTGCTTCGGCGCATTCGCCTTCGGAATCAGCGCGGACGTGAAACCAAGCTTCGCCGCCTCGCGCAGCCGTTCCTGCCCGCGCGGGGACGGCCGGATCTCGCCCGCCAGCCCGACTTCGCCGAACACGATCAGCCCCTTCGGCAGCGCCTTGTTGCGCATCGACGAATGGATCGCCAGCAGCACCGCGAGGTCGGCGGCCGGCTCGGTGATCTTCACGCCGCCCACGGCATTGAGGAACACGTCCTGGTCGAAGGCCGCGATGCCCGCGTGCCGGTGCAGCACCGCGAGCAGCATCGCGAGCCGGTTCTGCTCGAGGCCGACCGCGAGCCGGCGCGGGTTCGGCACGTGCGCCGTATCGACGAGCGCCTGGATTTCGACGAGCAGCGGGCGCGTGCCTTCCTGCGTGACGAGCACGCACGAGCCGGGCACGACCTGCTCGTGCTGCGACAGGAACAGCGCGGACGGATTCGCGACGCCGCGCAGCCCACGCTCGGTCATCGCGAACACGCCGAGCTCGTTGACCGCGCCGAAGCGGTTCTTGAACGCGCGCACGAGCCGGAACGACGAATGCGTGTCGCCTTCGAAGTACAGCACCGTGTCGACGATGTGCTCGAGCACGCGCGGGCCGGCCAGGTTGCCTTCCTTGGTCACGTGCCCGACCATGATGATCGCGGTGCCCGACTGCTTCGCGATACGCGTGAGCTGCGCCGCGCACTCGCGCACCTGCGCGACCGAGCCCGGCGCCGACGTGAGCGCTTCCGAATAGACGGTCTGGATCGAGTCGATCACGGCCACGTCCGGCCGTTCCGTGTCGATCGCGGCCTGGATCTTCTCGAGCTGGATCTCGGCGAGCAGCTTCAGCTCATCCGCCGCCGCACCGCCGTCGAGCAGCGCAAGCCGTTGCGCGCGCAACGCGATCTGCGCGGCCGATTCCTCGCCGCTGATATAGAGCGCGCGCCGCTCGCTCGCGATATCCGCGAGCGACTGCAGCAGCAGCGTCGACTTGCCGATGCCGGGATCGCCGCCGATCAGCACGACGCCGCCCGGAACCAGCCCACCGCCGAGCACGCGGTCGAATTCGCCGATGCCGGTCGAGAAGCGCGGCACGTCGGCCGCTTCGATGTCGACGAGACGCTGGACGGGCGCCCGCTTCGCGAGCGACTGGAAACGATGGGCAGCGGGCGACTCGGCGACCGATTCAACCAGCGTGTTCCAGGCCTGGCACGACGGGCATTGGCCCTGCCACTTCGGGGTCTGTCCGCCGCACTCGCTGCAGACGTACACGGTTTTCTGTTTGGCCACGCGCAACGCCCTTATTCCGCGCGCACGGGCACGCGGCCGGCGACCGCGCACATCAGCTCGTAGCCGATCGTGCCGCAATGGCGGGCGACGTCGTCGATCGGCAGCGCGTTGCCCCACAGCTCGACGCGCGCGCCGACGCCGGCCTGCGGGCACGGGGTCAGGTCGACGGTGATCATGTCCATCGATACGCGACCGACGATCCGCGTGCGGATGCCGTCGACGATCACCGGCGTGCCTTCGGGCGCGACCCGCGGATAGCCGTCCGCATAACCGCACGCGACCACGCCGATCCGCATCGGCGCCTGCGCGGAGAACGTCGAGCCATAGCCGATGGCCTGGCCCTTCCCGATCGTCTGCACCGCGATCAGCTCGGATGCGAGCGTCATCGCGGGCTTCAGCCCGGTATCGGCGATGTCGGACGACAGCCCGGACGGCGACGCGCCGTACAGCACGATCCCCGGGCGCACCCAGTCGAAGTGGGTATCCGGATGCCACAGCACGGCCGCGGAATTCGCGAGGCTGCGCGCGCCGGCAATGCTTTCCGCGCCGCGCTCGAACGTCGCGAGCTGCTCGGCGACGCCGCGCTCGTTGTCCGCATCCGAAAAATGGGTCATCAACGTGATCTGGCCGATGCCGGGGCACGCGCGGGCGCGCTCCCATGCGGCACGGTATTTTTCCGGCAGGTAGCCGAGCCGGTTCATCCCGCTGTTCATCTTGAGCTGCACGTTGACGGGCTTCGACAGCCGCGCCGTTTCCAGCATCCGCATCTGCTCGTCGTTGTGGACGGTCGTCGTCAGGCTGTAGCGGTCGATCACGTCGATGTCGGTCGAGCGGAAGAACCCTTCGAGCAGCAGGATCGGGCCGGCCCAGCCGAGCTCGCGCAGCTTGACGGCCTCGTCGAGGTCGAGCAGGCCGAAGCCGTCGGTGCCGCGCAGGCCGGGAAACACACGCGCGAGCCCGTGACCGTACGCGTTGGCCTTGACGACCGCCCAGACCTTGGACGGGCCGGCAAAGCGGCGGACGACGGAGAGATTGTTCGCGAGAGCGGCGGTATGGATGGTGGCGGAGATCGGGCGCGGCATGGGAAATTTACGTAAAGACGCTTGCGAATCATCAGCTTACCGCGCCTTTTGAGCACTGAAGCCGACAATTTGCGGAACGATCGGGGAATCTTGCTAGTCCGAATTGGCGTATTTTCATGTTATAAAGCCGTGCGCACAACCCATTTCGAACGGAATAAGCCGATCGCATACCAGGCGGCCTACGCGGCCCTGCCGCAGCGACGAAAGCATCGCATCAGATGAAAAAAGGTTTTTACACCATCATGGCCGCGCAGTTTTTCTCGTCGCTGGCCGACAATGCGCTCCTCATCGCCGCCATCGCCCTGCTGAAAGACCTCCACGCCCCCAACTGGATGACACCGCTGTTGAAGCTGTTCTTCGTGTTGTCCTATGTGGTGCTGGCGGCCTATGTCGGCGCCTTCGCGGATTCGCGCCCGAAGGGCCGCGTGATGTTCATCACCAACTCGATCAAGGTCGTCGGCTGCATGATCATGCTGTTCGGCGCCCACCCGTTGATTGCGTACGGGATCGTCGGTTTCGGCGCGGCGGCCTACTCGCCCGCGAAATACGGCATCCTCACCGAGCTGCTGCCGGCCGACCGGCTGGTCGCCGCGAACGGCTGGATCGAAGGCACGACCGTCAGCTCGATCATCCTCGGCACCGTGCTGGGCGGTGCGCTGATCAGCCCGCACATCGCATCGCACGTGATCGCGCACACGCCCGCCTGGATCGGCACGCCCGCCGAAGCGGCGATGGCGATCATCATGGCGATCTACGTGATCGCCGCGCTGTTCAACCTGCGCATCCCCGATACGGGCGCCCGCTACCCGAAGCAGGAACGCGGCCCGGTCAAGCTCCTCACGGATTTCGCCGACTGCTTCATGGTGCTGTGGCGCGACAAGCTCGGCCAGATCTCGCTGGCGGTCACGACGCTGTTCTGGGGCGCCGGCGCGACGCTGCAGTTCATCGTGCTGAAGTGGGCTGAAGTGTCGCTCGGCATGTCGCTGTCGGAAGGCGCGATCCTGCAGGCCGTGGTCGCCGTGGGCGTCGCGGCCGGCGCAATCGCCGCCGCCGCCCGAATCCCGTTGAAGAAGTCGCTGACCGTGCTGCCCGTCGGCATCATCATGGGCATCGCGGTGATGCTGATGGCGTTCTACACGCGCGACCTGTTCCCGTCGCACTGGGCCGTGCACATCGGCCACCTGCGCATGCCCGTGTACCTGATCATCGCGTACATCTTCCTGATGTGCGTCGGCGCATTGTCCGGCTACTTCGTCGTTCCGATGAACGCGCTGCTGCAGCACCGCGGCCACGTGCTGCTGTCGGCCGGCCACTCGATCGCGGTGCAGAACTTCAACGAGAACCTGTCGGTGCTCGTGATGCTGTGCCTGTATGCGGTGCTGGTGTGGCTCGACGTGCCGGTCGGCGTCGTGATCGTGCTGTTCGGCACGTTCGTGTGCCTGACGATGTGGCTCGTGATGCGCCGCCACCAGGCGAACCAGCGCCAGTTCGACTCGGTCGCGCTGATCGGCGAATCGCGGCACTGACGCTACACTTCCCGTTTCCGTCCGCCGGCGCCGGTCCTCGAACCGGCGCGTTGCCCTCATGACGCACCCGATACCCAACATCCTGACGATCGCCGGCTCCGATTCGGGCGGCGGCGCAGGCATCCAGGCCGACCTGAAGACCTTTTCCGCGCTCGGCACGTATGGCGCGAGCGTGATCACCGCGCTGACCGCGCAGAACACGCGCGGCGTGACGGGCGTGCATGCGCCGGACGCGGCGTTCGTGACCGCGCAACTCGACGCGGTGTTCGGCGATATCCGTATCGATGCGGTCAAGATCGGGATGCTCGCGAACGCGGCGATCGTGCACGCGGTCGCCGACGCGCTGCGGCGCTACACACCACGCTTCGTCGTGCTCGACACGGTGATGATCTCGAAGAGCTCGCACGCGCTGCTCGCACCCGATGCCGTCGACGCGTTGCGCGATGCGCTGCTGCCGCTCGCGACGGTCGTGACGCCGAACCTGCCCGAAGCGGCCGCGCTGCTGAACGATGTGCCCGCAACCACCGAAGACGACATGGTCCGGCAAGGTCAGGCACTGTTACAGACGGGTGCGCGCGCCGTGCTGATGAAGGGCGGCCACCTGCCGGACGCTTCCGCGAGCCCCGACTGGCTGGTGGAAGCGACCCGCACCGTGCGGCTCGACGGCGCACGCGTGCCGGTGAGCAACACGCACGGCACCGGCTGCACGCTGTCGTCGGCGATCGCCGCGCTGCTGCCGCAGCAGCCCGACCTCGAAAGCGCGGTGCGCGAAGCCAAGACCTACCTGACCGGCGCGATCGCCGCGAGCGGCCGCCTCGACGTCGGCCACGGCGTCGGCCCCGTCCATCACTTCCATCGCTGGTGGTGAGCGCCGGCTGACGCGGCGTCAGTGATCCTGCGCCGCGAACGCCTGGGCTCGCACCGGCCAGTCGTCCGGCACGACGAAGCCGCGCGCCGTTTCGCGCCACGTGCCGTCACTGCCCTTTTCATGGATGCCGATCAGCGCGGGAGCCTCGCGCGTCGTCAACACCGGCGGCAGTTCCAGCGTGGCCGCCAGCGTTTCGGGTTCGAATCCGCTACCGGCGGCAGCCCGTCGCGGCGCTAACCACGCAAGCCGCGGCAACACGCTCCATGCAACGTCGGCACCCTGCTCGGCCGCCCAGGCCGGCCACTGCGCGTGCGTGAGCCAGAAACCGTGCGGATGATCCGGCGCGATTTCCCCGGACACCGGCGGCAGCGGCGCGCCGTGCGGATAGAACAACCAGCCCTTGATGAACATCTGCGCATCGGACGGCGCGCCGTAGCCGAGCCGCGCAAACCCGTCGCGATCGCCGAGCCGCAGCTGGTGCTCGAGCAACCGTCGGCGCTTGCGGTCGAACCGGTCGACGAGGTTGGGGCCAACGAAATCGGCAAGCGATGCGCCGGCTTGCACCGGCGCGCACAGGTAGCACTTCACCGCGAGTTCCCAGTGCAGGCGCTGCCCGTCCGGTGCGTCGACGAGAAAATCGACTTCGCCGAGCGTCTTGCCGTTGCTGCGCAGCGGCAGATTGGCCGCGACGAGCCGCAGCGACGGCCCGTGCGTCAGGAAATACTCGAGCAGGCATTCGGCGTAGCGGCCGAGGCGGGTGGGCCGGAAACCGTCGAGCGCGCGATGCAGCGGCTCGGGCTGCGCATCGAGCGCGGCGAGCCATGCTTCGACGGCCGACTGTCCCACCGCATCCAGCCACGGGCGCGCCAGCGGCGCGTCCGGCACCGCGGTCAGCAGGCTCGGGCTGGCCAGCAGCCAGCCCAGATCCCGAACCGCGACGTCGTGCAGCGTATCGACGAATGCGCACGCCGCGCCGGTCGTCATTGCCCGGCCGGCCCGTTCGCGTCGCCGCCTTCTGCGCGCCGGAACGTGTCGCGCGCGAGGCACAGGTCGGCCCACGCCTTCGACTTGTCCTGCAGGCTGCGCAACAGGTACGCCGGATGGTAGGTCACGATCACCGGCACACCTTCGTACGCATGCACGCGGCCGCGCAGCGACGCAATGCTCGCGTCCGTCTTCAGCAGCGTCTGCGCGGCGAAGCGGCCGAGTGCGACGATCAGCTTCGGCTTCACGAGCGCGACCTGGCGCTGCAGATACGGCTCGCAGCTCGCGACCTCGTCCGGCTCAGGATTGCGGTTGCCGGGCGGCCGGCACTTGATCACGTTCGCGATGTACACGTTGTCGCCGCGCTTGAGCGACAGCGAATGCAGCATGTTGTCGAGCAGCTTGCCGGCCTGGCCGACGAACGGCTCGCCCTGCTTGTCCTCGTTCTCGCCCGGCGCTTCGCCGATCAGCATCCAGTCCGCTTCGCGGTCGCCGACGCCGAACACGGTGTTGGTCCGCTTCTCGCACAGACCGCACAGCGTGCAGTCGGCCACGCGCGCGGCCAGCGCATCCCAGTCGAGCGCGGCAACCGGCGTACCGACGGGCCGCGCTTCGGCCATCGGCACGGGATCGCCCGGCGGCGCCGCATCGAACCACGCGAAATCGTCGGGTCCGGCAGGCGGCATGTCGTCCATCGGCGGCATCGTGTCGGGCGACGCGACCGGCGTAACCGGTGCAGGCGCGCGATCGCCGTCGTCGACGCGGCGCGACGGGGCGGCGGCCGGCTCGCGAGCCGACGAAGCATCGGCG